>NZ_VMLI01000035.1:0-29978 GCF_013276625.1 Streptococcus sp. 9903
TAGTTTGGGAATTTACCATCTTCAGCGACAAAGCCGTCATTTTCGATAAAGTGGTGTTCTGTCATTCCTTGGTCTGTAAAGACAATTCCATGAAGGACACCACCATAAACAGCTCCTCCATCCATTCCAATCTTGCCATCTTCTGTAGTCCAAAGCTCAGCTGTACCTCGCTCTTGCTTCAGCAAACCATAAACCGGTGTGTGACCAAAGACAATGGTTTTCCCAGTATGATTTTCTGCTTCGTGGAATGGCTTTCTAAGCCAGACTTTCTTATAATCTGTTGTTTCATGCCAGTCATCCAAGGTCAAATCAATACCTGCATGAACAAAGATATACTTGTCTGTCTCTACCACAAATGGCATTTGACGAATAAATTCGACCAAGTCTGCCGCTTCAGTAGCAACACGCTTGGCATCCTCCACTCCGTCAACTGGGGCATCCAAGGGACGACCTAGGATAGAGTTAATGGTTGTATCTCCACCATTGCGACGATAGTGGTCATAGCTTTCTTCTGGGTTATCAAGCCAAGTCAGAAACATATACTCGTGGTTTCCTGACAAACAGATAGCCCCTTGATTATCAACCAAGTCCTTGACCATTTCAAGAACACGGCGACTATCCTCACCTCTGTCAATTAAATCGCCTAGAAAGAGCAACTGGGTCTGACCATCCCATGTTTTGAGAAGGTCTTCTAGCATCCCTGCTTTTCCATGAACATCTCCAATTACATAATAGTCTGTCATCTTATTTCTCCCTGTTTCTCAACAATTCTCTAGCTTGCGTCAGGGCTGCTTCCGTCACATCATCACCTGCCAACATTTTAGCAACTTCTTCCACTCGCTCTTCAACCGTCAAGAGACGAACAGTCGAAACCGTTGAATGCTCATTGCTAATCTTCTCAATAAAGAATTGATAATCCGCAATCGCAATCACTTGTGGCAAATGGGAAATAGCCAGAACCTGACCATTCTGGCCAATCTTGTGAATCTTCTGCGCGATAGCCTGAGCTACACGACCTGAAACTCCTGTATCTACTTCATCAAAGACAATGCTGGTCTTACCTTCTTTACGTGAAAATGCAGACTTAATGGCTAGCATGAGACGAGATAATTCCCCGCCAGAAGCAACCTTAACCAAGGGTTTAAAGTCTTCACCAGGGTTGGTTGAAATATAAAACTCAACCATTTCATTTCCCTCACGACTGAATTTGCCCTTGCTAAAACGAACTTGAAACTGGGCTTTTTCCATATACAGGTCTTGCAGTTCTTGTTTAATCTCTGCTTCTAGCTGCTGAGCCAAGTCATGACGAGCAGATGCAAGCTGACCTGCCAAATCGACAAGATTGACTTCTAACTTCTTAAGCTCTGCTTCCATGTCTTCAGAAGAAAGATTATTGCCTGTCAAGAGATTGTATTCTTCTGTAATTTTAGCAAAATAAAGCAAGACATCATCCACAGTTCCACCATACTTACGGGTAATAGTGTGCAGAAGGTCCAAACGATTCTCAACCTGCATGAGGCGATTGCCATCAAAATCAAGGTCCTCAATGATAGCTTCTAAACGCTTGCTAATATCTTCTAAAATATAGTAAGTCTCAGACAGAGAGCTTGAAATTTCACGGTAGTCAGGGTCATACTCTTCGACACTTTCCATGTCATTCATGGCCGAACGAACATTGGCCAGACTCGAGAACTCTTCATTGTCCAACATACTGTAGGCATTGGTCAGCGTATCCGCGATATTTTTATGGTTGAGAAGCTTCTCTCGCTCTTGATTGAGAGCCAGGTCTTCTCCAGCCTGCAAGTTTGCTGCCTCTATCTCTGCCATTTGAAATTCCAACATTTCGATACGTGCCTTGTGTTCCTGTTGGTTTTTCTTGACTTCCAGAACCTGCTTACGCATTTTACGGTAGGCATCAAAACTCGTTTGATAGGTTTCTTTCAAGGCCCAAAAGGCTGTATCACCAAATTCATCCAACATCTGGATATGCAGTTGAGGACGCATTAACTCTTCTTGGTCATGCTGACCATGAATATCGACCAGATGTTGCCCAATAGCACGCAAGACAGACAGATTGACCATCTGGCCATTCACACGGCTGATACTCCGACCATTTTGCAAGATTTCTCGACGGATGATAATTTCATCCCCCATTTCCAAACCTTGCTCATCAAAAATTTCCTGTAAAAGGCGACTATTCTCAACTGAGAAAAGCCCCTCTATCTCTGCCTTTGGCGCACCATGACGAATAACATCTGTCGTCGCACGAGCTCCCAACATCATATTCATGGCATCAATGATAATCGACTTCCCTGCACCCGTTTCACCAGTCAGGACTGTCATTCCCTTTTCAAAATGGAGGGAAATAGCCTCAATAATAGCAAAGTTTTTTATCGAAATTTCAAGTAACATATAGACCTACCAATTTTTTACTTGTTCAAAGATTTCCTCAGCTAGACTTTCACTTCTGGCAATGACTAAAATCGAGCTATCATCAGCCAAACAGCTGAAAATCTTGTCCGCAAAAGTCTCAATTAACTGAGCTTTTACAAAAGCTGTATTTCCTGGGATAACTTGGAGATTGATCATCTTATCCATCAATTCAGCTGACTCAATATTGTCTTCAGCCAGTTGCAAACTTTTTACGATTGATTTTGGCAATTCATAGACATAGGTGTTGTCTCTCAAAGGAATTTTGACAATACCTAGTTCTTTGATATCTCGTGATACCGTCGCCTGAGTGGCAGTGATACCTGCCTCTTTCAAATGTTCTACGATTTCTTCTTGTGTACCGATTTGATAATCTGTCACAAATCGTCTAATTTTTTCAAGTCTCTCTTTTTTATTCATTTTTAAATTGACTATGCGCCCTCTCTACTACTTCTTCAATATCAGCAAGAACCTGATTGCTTGCTGACTCTTCTTTTTTCAAATACGCTAAAAACTCAATATTTCCATGTCCACCTTGGATGGGAGAAAAGTCCAAACCAAGGACTGAAAAGCCTTCCTCTACTGCCATGGTTGTGACAGATTCAAGGACATGTTGATGGACCTTGGCATCACGAATGATTCCATTTTTCCCAATCTGCTCACGTCCTGCCTCAAACTGGGGCTTAACCAAAGCCACAACCTGACCCTGATTAGCCAAGACACGGTGCAAGGCCGGAAGAATCAGACTGAGGGAAATGAAACTCACGTCAATACTGGCAAAGCTCGGTTCCTTTTCAAAATCGGTCTTTTCAGCATAGCGGAAATTGAACTGCTCCATGCTGACAACCCGTGGGTCTTGGCGCAATTTCCAAGCCAATTGATTAGTACCAACATCGACTGCAAAGACCAACTCAGCACCATTCTGCAACATGACATCGGTAAAGCCTCCAGTAGAAGCACCGATATCAATCGTTGTTGCCCCTTCTACTGACAAATCAAAGACCTGCAAGGCCTTTTCCAGTTTCAAGCCACCACGGCTGACATACTTGAGTTTTTCCCCCTTGAGTTTTAACTCGGTGTCATCTGGAATTTTCTCTCCTGGTTTATCAAAACGCTCTCCATTGAGGACTGCTACGACTAGACCAGCCATGACACCACGCTTGGCTTGTTCTCGCGTTTCAAACAAGCCCTGTTTATAAGCTAGTACATCCACTCTTTCCTTAGCCATTGATTCTCAAACTTTCTACTACACATACAATCGACTCTGTTTCAAAGGGAACCTGCTGGGCAATTTCTTCTAATTTGGCATTAGCTTGATCCAAAGTCTGGTTACAAAAGGCAATAGCCTCTTCCAAGCCCAACAAGGCAGGATAGGTTGACTTTTCTGCCTGCAGATCCTTTTGTGGTGTCTTGCCGATTTCCTCAAAACTAGCGGTCACATCTAACACATCATCTCTAACTTGAAAAGCAAGCCCAATCAATTCACCAACAGTTTTCAGCTTCACCTGCATTTCAGGTACTAATTCGGCTATAATGGCTGCAGCTTGGAATGGATAGGCTAGTAGTTTTCCAGTCTTATTAGCATGAATAGTCTGGAGCTCTTCCAAAGCCAAGTGCTGGTGTTCGCCCTCCATATCCAAAACCTGCCCTGCCACCATGCCTAGACTTCCTGAAGCAAGCGATAAGTTGGCAATCAAGTCCACCTTGATCTGACTTGGCAAATCTGCCTGCGCTATCAAGGTATAAGGATCTAGGAACAAAGCATCTCCAGCCAAAATCGCCATTGCTTCGCCAAATTTCTTATGATTGGTCAAACGCCCTCGACGGTAATCATCATCATCCATAGCAGGAAGGTCATCGTGAATCAAGCTCCCTGTATGAATCATTTCCAAGGCAGCGGCCACCTGCGCGTGGGCAGGTTTAATAGCGACCTGCAAGGCTTCCAAAACTTCCAACAAGAGAAAAGGCCGAATACGCTTGCCACCAGCATGAATGGAATAGAGAACAGACTCTCGCAAACTAGAGGCAAACTGCTGGTCTCCATAAAAGTCTTCTAAGGCCGACTCAACAAGAGCTAATTTTTCTTGCTTCTTCATTCAAAATCACTTTCTGTTCCGTCTTCTTGCATGACCTTGACCAAGGTCTTTTCAGCCTTGTCCAGCGTCGCTTGGAGCTCTTTTGACAAGACCATACCCTTTTGAAAGGCCGCAATCGCATCTTCCAGAGCAATTTCACCATTTTCCAAACTTTGGACAATGGTTTCCAGTTCTGCTAGATTTTCCTCAAATTTCTTTTGTTTTGACATCTTTAACCTCTAATTCTACTTGACCATCTCGCATCAAAAGCGTCACTTGGTCTTTTTTCTTCAAACCCTCAACCGAATCGATAACTGACTCTTCTTTTTTGACAATAGCATAACCACGCGCCACAATTCGACTGGTATCCAACATCAGTAAGGCTTCTGAAAGTCTTTTCACCTCAGCAACCTTGGCATCATAAACCAGCGCCATTTGGCTACGTAAGAGCTTATCCAACTGACCTAGGCGGTCTTGATAGCGTTGGATTTTGGTCACAGGTGATAATTGGACCAGTTGATGCGTCCTTGCTTGTACTAATTGGTTGCTATCAGAAATCCGTGTTCGCAAACTTTGTTTTAAACGCAGTTGCAGTTGATCCAACCGTTGCAAATAACCATCATACAAGCGCTCTGGCTGTCTAAAGATGACTGACTGACTGCATTTTTTCAAAGTTTCTTGTTTCTTCGATAGGACATTTCGGACTGCCGTTGCCATCCGTTTTTCCTGATTTTGTAAATGAGCTAATAGATCCAACTTGGTCACAGGTGTTGCTAGTTCAGCAGCAGCTGTTGGCGTCGCAGCCCGTCTATCTGCCACAAAATCCGCCAAGGTTATATCCGTCTCATGCCCCACACTAGAAATAATTGGCAAACGAGATTCAAAAATAGCCCGTACCACAATTTCTTCGTTAAAGGCCCAGAGATCCTCGATAGAACCACCACCACGACCAATAATGAGCAAGTCCAAATCATTCCGTTGATTAGCACGCGCAATATTTCGAGCAATTTCCTCCGCTGCTCCTTCACCTTGCACCTTGGTCGGATAGAGAAGGATATCGACACCAGGAAATCGCCTGCTGACGGTCGTGATAATATCTCGAATAACGGCTCCACTACGACTTGTCACTACACCAATTCTCTTAGAAAATTGAGGAAGAGGTTGCTTGAAGCGTTCTTGAAACAGACCTTCTTCTGTCAATTTTTTCTTGAGTTGTTCAAACTGAATCGCAAGCGCTCCAACCCCATCAGGCTCAGCCTTTTCTATGATGATGGAGTAACTACCACTTGGTTCATAGACCTGTACACGCCCAATCACATTGATCTTCATTCCTTCTTCAAGGTCAAAGCCTAATTTCTGATAAATCCCAGACCAGATGGTCGCTTGAATGACTGCATGGTCATCCTTTAGGGAGAAATATTGGTGAGTAGGTCGTTTACGAAAGTTGGAAACTTGACCAGTTAAATAGACCCGTTCCAAGTAAGGGTCTTTATCGAATTTCATTTTCAGATACTTGGTCAAAGTTGTTACCGATAAATACTTTTCCATCTCCACCTACTATTCATTTTCTTGCTCTTTCATGGGTATTATTATACCAAAAATATGCCTAAAAATCTTCATTTATGTACCATTATAAGGGAAAAATAGAAAAAGGAGGCAAGGCCTCCACATTTGATTATTTGCTGTTTCGAGCTTCCTCCAAAATCTTTTCGATCTTGGTGGTCAACAGATCAATAGCAACTGTATTGCTAACCCCTTCAGGAATGACGATATCCGCATAACGCTTAGTCGGCTCGATAAACTGATGGTACATGGGTTTGACCACACCTAAATACTGGTCAATAACGCTGTCAAGGCTACGGCCACGTTCTTCCATATCGCGCTTGATACGACGAATAATGCGCACATCATCATCTGTATCCACAAAAATCTTGATATCCATCAAATCGCGCAGGCGCTTGTCCTCCAAGACCAAAATCCCCTCAACGATAAAGACATCTTGAGGCTCCTGACGATAGGTCTTGCTACTTCGTGTATGCTCTGTATAGTCATAAGTCGGAATGTCCACCGGACGCCCTGCCAACAATTCCTTAATTTGCTCGATCATCAAGTCTGTATCAAAGGCAAAAGGATGGTCGTAGTTGGTTTTGACACGCTCTTCAAAGGTCAAATGAGACTGATCCTTGTAGTATGAATCATGCTCAATCATGGAAATTTTTTCATCAGGAAAATGCGATAAAATGGCTCTTGAAACACTGGTTTTACCACCACCAGAACCACCTGTCACTCCGATAATGATTGGTCTATTTTGCATGCTATCCTCCGTTTTTTTATCCGTCGTCTATTCTATCACATTTTTTGCAAAATTTATAGTCTGATTTGGATAGTCTATGGGAAACAACATTCCCTACACCCCAGTTAGACTAGATAAAAACCTTCCTTGGTTTGTAGAGATTGTCTCGCTTTTCTAGAATGGCTAGCAATTTATCATCTTCAAAGGCAGCTAATTCTTGTTCTGTTTGTTCGAGTTCTATAAAACGACCAAAGCGTACTTCTGTAGCCTCTTCTTGAGTTAGGAAAACTTTAACAAGGTCACCTGTCCCAATCTCTATAGGGTGGAGAAAATCCAGCTGGCCATCTTCCACTTTTGAAGCAATTTCTTCCAAGGTAAGAGCATCCTCTAGCTGTAAACCGGCTGCACTAGTCCGTGTCAGATGTGACATATGAGCCGCATAACCAAGCTTCTCTCCTAAATCAACCGATAAGGTACGGATGTAAGTTCCCTTACTGCATTTCACCCGAAAAGTGAATCGCGCAAGATGTCCATCATAAGAAATCGGACTTGTTCGCTCAAAGCTATAAATAGTTACCTGACGTTCTGGACGCTCCACTTCCTGACCAGCACGCGCATACTCATAGAGCTTACGACCATTAACCTTGACTGCCGAATACATAGGCGGAATCTGAATAATAGGTCCTGTCAGACTGGCGATTGCTTCATCAACAAGCTTTTCATTCAAGTGCGATAAAACAGGTGTCTCTGCGACCACTTCCCCACTGGCATCCTCAGTCGTTGTGGAATAGCCCAGAGTGATTTCCCCCTCATAGACCTTACCCTCGTCCTGCATAAACTCGACCATGCGCGTCGCCTTGCCAACTGCAATCGGCAAAACACCCACTACATCCGGATCCAAGGTCCCACCATGACCAATCTTCTTGGTTCCCAAAATCTTACGCAGTTTAAAAACCGCATCATGCGAGGTCATCCCCGCTTCTTTTTTTAAGTTAATAATACCGTTCATTCTCGCTTTCTACTCCCCCTTCAATGCTTCAAACTTCGCTTTCATGGTAGGATTTTTTCGAGTTAGTTTTTTAACAGAGACATCTTCCAATTTGTTATTTGCCAGACGGAGTTGGTTTTCGGATGTGGTTAGGAATTTCTTAACCTCTTCCATACGCTTAATGGCCTTGTCGATTTCATCAATAGCTTTACCAAAATTGGTTGAAGCAGAGTTGTAGTTCTTGGCAAAGGCTAGTTTAAAGGCATCCAAGTCTTCTTCAAAATGCGTAATATCTATATTTTGCTCACGCACCAAGGCCAACTCCTGCTTGTATTTAAGGGAATTAAGAGCCGCATTTCGCAAAAGCCCAATCAACTGGATAAAGAACTGAGGGCGAACAACATACATCTTTTCATACTCGTGGCTGACGTCAACAATCCCTGTGTTAAAGTAGTCGTTATCGGCCTCAAGCATGGTCACTAAAACCGCATACTCACAGTTCTTTTCACGACGGTCTTTGTCCAATTCCTTGTAAAAATCTGCATTCTTGTGCTTCTTCTCTGTTCCGTCCGCTTCATTTTTCATCTCAAACATGATGGAAATGATTTCCACTCCATTTTCATCACTCTCACGGAAGATAAAGTCCCCTTTAGACCCACGAGCAGAGACCTTGTTATCCTTTTCAAAGTAAGCATTTGGAAAGGCGAAACTGCGAACCTTGTTAAACTCACTCTCTGCATACTGTTCCAGACTTTCACCGATTGCCTTGGTAGATTGTTGTGCCTTAAAATTCTTGTAAAATTCGACTTGTTCACTAGCTGCTTTAAGCTGGGCTTCGTAATTCTGCTTGACAGAAGCCAAAGACAACTCATTTTCCTTTTCTTGCAATAGCAATTGATTTTTGACCTGATCTCGTTCTTTTTCAAGGTCAGAAAGGGTCTTTTGCAGTTGATTTTCATGCTCCAAACGCAAGGTCGCCAATTGGTTTTCCAAAGCCTGCACTTCCTTGTCCTTTGCTAATAAGGCCTCATGGCTTGTCTGTTCAACTTCTTTCTTGGCCAACTCTTTCTCTGTATCAAAGTTTTGGATTTGACTCTGCAATTGCGCGATTTCTTGGTCTTTTTGAGCTAGTTTAGACTGTTGCTCATTCATAGCCTTTTGCTCAGCCAAGGCCAGTTCCTGCTTCATGCGGTCGTGTAATTCCTTATCAAACTCTGCCGTTCTCACTTGGGACAAGAGTTCGGCATACTGGCTCTCATTTACTGTAAAGACTTCCCCACAGTTAGGGCACTTGATTTCGTTCATATCGTTCCTCTTTCTAGACTTCTTTAACCATTATATCATGCCTGAGGGAAAATCAAAAACAGTGAGTCAAAACCCACTGTTTATCTTCTTTTACTTTAAATTTTTTCCAAGGCCAAGCGCAAATCTTCAATCAAATCATCTACATTTTCAAGTCCAATAGACAAGCGGATTTGATTTGGTGTGACACCTGCTGCTTCTAGGTCTTTTTCTGACAATTGACCGTGAGTAGTTGTTGCTGGATGGACAACAAGTGATTTAGCATCTGCCACATTTGCAAGGTCAGAGAAGATTTCTAAATGATCAATTACCTTGCGAGCTTCTGCCTCTCCACCTTTGACATGGAAGGTAAAGATTGAACCTACACCTTTTGGTAAATATTTCTCAGCCAAGGCATGATAAGGACTGTCTGCAAGTTTTGGATAGTTTACCTTTTCTACCTTAGGATGGTTAACAAGGAAATCAACAATTTTCTCAGCATTTTGCACATGACGTTCGACACGAAGAGAAAGGGTTTCAAGTCCTTGGAGCAAGAGGAAGGCATTAAATGGCGACAAGGCTGCACCTGTATCACGAAGCAATTGAACACGGACAGCGATAATAAAGGCTGCAGCACCCACATCACGAGTATAGCTCAAGTTATGATAGCTTGGATCTTCCTCAACAAATTGAGGGAATTTACCTGAAGCCGCCCAGTCAAAACGACCACTATCGACAATCACTCCTCCAATAGTCGTACCATGCCCACCGATAAACTTAGTCGCTGAGTGAATAGCAATATCTACACCGTGAGAAAAGACATTAATCAAATATGGTGTAGCAAAGGTATTGTCAGAAACGAGTGGAATCTGGTGTTTATGCGCAATCTCAGCCAATTTTTCCAAGTCAGGAATGTTAATCAAGGGGTTACCCAAGGTTTCAATCAAAACAAGCTTGGTATTGTCATTGATAGCTGCTTCTACTTCCTCCAAATTATCCACATCCACAAAGGTTGTTGTGATCCCATAACGAGGAAGGGTTTCTTTCAAAAGATTAAAGGTTCCACCGTAAATAGTTGATGCTGCTACAACATGGTCACCAGCATGGGCAAGAGCCAAAATCGTATAAGTCACTGCAGCCATACCTGATGCGGTTGCAAGAGCTCCAACACCACCTTCAAGGGCAGCGATTCTTTCTTCAAAGGCAGCTGTTGTAGGGTTGGTGATACGAGTATAAATGTTCCCTGGTTTCCTCAAGGCAAACAGATCGGCACCTTCCTGCGTATCATCAAAAACAAAGGATGTTGTCTGATAAATCGGCACTGCACGAGACTTAGTTGCTGGATCAACTACTTGCCCAGCATGCAATTGTAAGGTTTCAAATTTAAAATCACGAGTCATAAGGCGACCTCCATATAGTTTCATTAAGGATATTGTAGCACTATCGACCTATCTTGACTAATACCTCTTTTTTATATTTTGATATAAGGAGTGACTATTACTTCTTACGAAATCGAAAAAAGCACGACTCAATCGTGCTCATTTTCTTAATCTACATAAGTATCTTCATTTTTATTGAGGAAGGCGTATGGAAGACCCATCAAGAGGCCTCCTCCGATAAAGTTTCCGATGAAGGTTACACCCCAGTGGCGAAGCATATTTCCAACACCGAAGTTGGCAATTGAATCCGCAGCAACACTGAATTTCACAATCGCGAAAGAAGCAAAGTTTGCGGCAATGTGCTCGTTTGTTAAGAATACAAACATGTAAATTGCTGACAACACAAGCCAAAGTTTGGCACCACCATCTTTGACCAAAACAAATGACAGAATCGCAATATTTACGAAAATATTTGCCAAAATCGCCTCAAGCAAGATCAATTCATTTGAACGGCCTAACTTCATCTCAACAACACCTGAGATGAAACTATCGTGTGTCAGATGTGTATAGGCTGCCGAATGAGCAAAGCCCCACCCTGCTATCAAGGCTCCGATAAGGTTGAACAAGGTACAGTAAAGTAAAATCTCAGCTGTTTTTCTCCAAGAGATTTTTTTCAAGAAACTACCAGCAGTCAAGAACATCATGTTTGATGTTACCAACTCGGCATTCAAGAAAACAATGTAGGCCAAGCCCCAAGCGAAGACAAAGGGGAAGAGGAAACGTCCACTACCTGGTGCAATTTTATTAATCAAGTCAGCCCCAACTGCACCTGCAGCTGTACTAAAGGTTAAAAATGCACCCGCGAACATAGAACGAATCGCATACTTAAATTTGCTTTGACTATAAAGACTTTCTTTCTTCTTGCAAGCAAATTCAATCTTTGAGATAAATTCTGAAGAAACCATAATAAACTCCTAAATCTTTTTTCTTGATAATTATATCACAAACTTTAGATTTTAGGAAGCGTTTTCTGTATTTCATAAAAGTTTATTTTTATGAAAATCTAAAAAAAATCAGTGAAATTCTGGATTTCACTGATTTGTATTAATAAAATTGTTTATACGGTTGATTGAAAGCTGTTAGGATTTCATCAGATGTTTGTGAATAATCTTTTGTTTCTTTCAAATCACCTTTTACAATAATACGTTCTGTAGCAGCAAGGTCTTCACAGGTTACTAATGTGATTTCATTGATCCCATCTCTATCATCAACTTCATCAACACGATCCGGTGTCACACGTTTGACTTCACGGATTTCATAGGTATAAACTTTATTTTTATCGGTTAGATAAATCTTCATACCATTTTTAGCATTATCTAAAGGAGAAAATAACATTTTATTAGCATTATCAACACCAAAGATATGGTGACTAGCTAGACTATAATTTCCTTCTCCCATTACTTGCTCGCGTTTCATTGTACCAGCGCCGTAGAAGAGATTAACATTATCAAGTCCTTTAAAAATCGGCAAATTCATTTCCAATTCAGGAATTGCAATTCCCCCAATAACTGGTAATTTTTGAGCATCCCATTGAGAAGCTAGAACAGCTTCCGAAGAAATCGCTTTGACCGAATCAAAATCAAAATTTCCTTCTGTATCCTGATTTTCTTCTATTTTTTCTTTTGATACCTGGCTAACTTGATACTTATTGGTATTCCAGACCATGAAAATATTTCGAATTTGCGCATTAAAAATCAAAGCCAGTGACAGTACTATCAGAAATCCTGCTAGGATATTTGTCAGCAGATTTTTTCGCTTGTTTTTCTTTTTATTATTTTTTTGAGACATTATGCTTCACCTTCTGTTTCATTTTCTGTCCCAACTTCTTCTTTTTCTGCCGCTGCAACCGTTGTGAAGGTCACTATCTGAGCATCTTGATCCAGGCGCATTACTTTAACTCCCATAGTTGCGCGTCCTGTTTGTGAAATATTGGCAAGATTGGTTCGAATCATGACACCTGTATCAGTGATAATCATCACATCCTCATCCCCTTGAACAGTCATAAGACCGGCCAGCAAGCCATTTTTTTCGGTAATTTTAGCTGTCTGCATTCCCTTACCACCACGACCTTTTGTTGGGTATTCAGTAGCAGCTGTACGCTTACCATATCCTTTTTCAGTAATGATAAGAACCTCATCTTGATCAGTAATTACGCTTGCTCCGACTACTGTGTCTCCATCACGGAGATTCACACCTTTCACACCAGTGGCGATACGGCTCATACCACGAACGGCTGATTGATTAAAGCGAACTGCATAACCAAACTTGGTACCAATGATAATATCCATATCTCCTTCCGTCAACAAGACATTGATTAACTCATCTTCATCCTTAAGATTCAGTGCTTTAAGTCCATTTTGACGAATATTGGCAAATTCCTTAACGCTAGTTCTCTTCACAATACCGTGACGGGTTGTAAAGAAGAGATAAGCATCATCACTGCGATCAGACTCAACATTGATAATAGTCTGAATACTTTCACCTTCGTCCAATTTCAAAAGATTGACTACTGGTAGCCCTTTGGCAGTTCGACCATACTCAGGGATTTCATACCCTTTAAGGCGATAGACTCTGCCTTTATTTGTAAAGAAGAGCAGGTGATCATGGGTGCTAGTTGACACTAACTCACGAACAAAATCATCATCCTTAACACCTGTTCCTTGCACACCACGACCCCCACGTTTTTGAGCAGTAAATTCATCCTGGTCCAAACGTTTAATGTAGCCTCTGTTAGAAAGGGTAATCAAGACATCCGATTCTTCAATCAAATCTTCATCTTCAAGACTCAAGACTTCACCGACCATCAACTCTGTAAGGCGTTTATCAGAAAATTTACGTTTAACTTCATCTAATTCGTCTTTGATAATTTGAGAAACACGTTCAGGCTTAGCAAGAATATCCGCCAAATCCGCAATCAGAGCCAAGAGGTCATCATACTCAGATTGAATCTTATCGCGTTCCAAACCTGTCAAACGACGAAGACGCATGTCTAGGATGGCCTGACTTTGACGTTCAGAAAGCTTAAACTTACTCATCAACTCAGCTTGTGCTTCCGCATCCGTTTCACTAGCACGAATGATACGAATCACTTCGTCGATATGGTCTAGCGCAATCAAGAGACCTTCTAAGATATGAGCGCGCGCTTCCGCTTTTTCCTTATCAAAACGTGTACGACGAACAACTACTTCTTTTTGGTGCTCGATATAAGCATCCAAAATCTGACGAAGAGACAAAATTTTCGGTATACCATTTTGGATAGCCAGCATATTGAAACCAAAGTTGGTTTGCATCTGGGTCATCTTGAAAAGATTATTGAGGATAACATTGGCTGACGCATCACGCTTGACTTCAATAACAAATCGAACACCCTCACGGTTTGACTCATCACGTACTGCTGTAATCCCCTCAATCCGTTTTTCCTGAACCAAGCGAACAATATGCTCGTGCACCTTGGTTTTATTGACCATGTAAGGAAATTCTGTTACAACGATGCGCTCACGGCCAGTCTTAGTTTCTTCGATTTCGGTACGAGAACGTAGGACAATCGAACCTTTACCTGTTTCATAAGCCTTGTGGATACCTGATTTCCCCATGACAAGGGCACCTGTTGGAAAATCTGGACCAGGCAAGACTTCCATCAATTCCTTGGTAGTCACTTCAGGATTATCCATGACCAACTTCACTGCATCAATGGTTTCACCTAGATTATGAGGTGGAATATTGGTTGCCATCCCAACAGCAATACCAGTTGCTCCATTAACCAAAAGGTTTGGAAAACGCGCTGGCAAGACCAAGGGTTCCCGTTCGTTGGCATCATAGTTATCAACGAAATCAACTGTATTTTTGTTGATATCACGAAGCATTTCCAGAGCAATCTTGCTCATACGTGCCTCGGTATAACGTTGAGCGGCAGCACTATCTCCATCCATGGAACCAAAATTCCCATGACCATCTACAAGCATGTAACGGTAGCTCCACCATTGAGCCATACGGACCATGGCTTCATAAATAGAGGAATCCCCGTGTGGGTGGTATTTACCCATGACATCCCCTGTAATACGAGCAGATTTTTTATGGGGTTTGTCTGGAGTAACACCCAATTCATTCATTCCGTAGAGAATGCGACGGTGAACAGGTTTTAAGCCATCTCGAACATCAGGAAGAGCTCGCGCTACGATAACACTCATGGCGTAGTCGATAAAGCTAGCCTTCATCTCCTTTGTCAGATTGACATTCACTAAATTTTTATCCTGCATTAATAAATGCCTCATTTCACAATTAGTAAGTAACAACATTATACCATAAATTCCCATCTATTTCAGCCTCTAAACCACTAAAACGTTTACATCAAGAACTCCAAGGCATATTCGTGACAAAGTTTTTTAAAAGTGATAGAATGAAATTGTCTGGGGAAAATCCCCTAATAAAATTAAGGAGATGTTTAGAACAATGACTTCAACTAAACAACACAAAAAAGTTATCCTTGTCGGAGATGGTGCTGTAGGTTCATCTTACGCTTTTGCACTGGTTAACCAAGGAATTGCACAAGAGCTTGGAATTATCGAAATTCCACAATTGCATGAAAAAGCTGTTGGTGACGCGCTTGACCTTAGTCACGCCCTTGCCTTCACTTCACCTAAAAAAATCTATGCAGCTCAATACTCTGACTGTGCAGACGCTGACCTTGTTGTGATCACTGCAGGTGCGCCTCAAAAACCAGGTGAAACTCGTCTTGACCTTGTAGGTAAAAACCTTGCTATCAACAAATCAATCGTAACTCAAGTTGTTGAATCTGGTTTCAAAGGTATCTTCCTTGTTGCTGCTAACCCAGTTGACGTTTTGACTTACTCAACTTGGAAATTCTCTGGTTTCCCTAAAGAACGCGTTATCGGTTCAGGTACTTCACTTGACTCAGCTCGTTTCCGTCAAGCACTTGCTGAAAAATTGGATGTAGATGCTCGTTCAGTTCACGCCTACATCATGGGTGAACACGGTGACTCTGAGTTCGCTGTTTGGTCACACGCAAACATCGCTGGTGTAAACCTTGAAGAATTCCTTAAAGACACTCAAAATGTTCAAGAAGCTGAATTGATTGAATTGTTCGAAGGTGTTCGTGATGCAGCCTACACAATCATCAACAAAAAAGGTGCAACATACTACGGTATCGCAGTAGCCCTTGCTCGTATCACTAAAGCAATCCTTGACGATGAAAATGCAGTACTTCCACTTTCAGTATTCCAAGAAGGTCAATACGGAGTTGAGAACGTCTTTATCGGTCAACCAGCTGTTGTTGGTGCACATGGTATTGTTCGTCCAGTAAATATCCCATTGAACGACGCAGAAACTCAAAAAATGCAAGCATCTGCTAAAGAATTGCAAGCTATCATTGACGAAGCATGGAAAAACCCAGAATTCCAAGAAGCTTCTAAAAACTAATTTAGATAGAAACAACTCCTTGAGTACTCAGGGAGTTGTTTTTTCTGTATTATAGTAGGTTAAAGTTGAAATAGCACCCCATTACTCTAAAACGTTGTTATAAAATGCTTTAAATTCCTAATTGATTTGTTCAGATTTTATTTCATTTCTCTATAAAACGCATAGTATCAAGTTTTTATACCTGATAATATGCGTTTTATTGTGTCAAGACTCACTTGATTTCTCCTCGAATCAAGTTTTGTCTCACCTTTATGATATTTTTTCAACTAAGTCTTTTATCATTCGATGTAGTTCTTCTATCTTTTCAGATTGTTTCTCTATTAATATTCTCTGACTAGATAATTCATCTTGGAGTTTATCAAATTGTATCTGTTCATCTGGATTCTCCTTTACAAAAAAGTTCGTTAAGGTACTTGTTAACATTCCTATTGTACTAATACCGACAAGCATCAGTAAAACTGCTAGCCATTTCCCAAAAAGGGAAATTGGAACAATATCACCATAACCAACAGTAGTTACTGTCACAAGAGCCCACCAAAGACTATCTGAGAATGATTTTTCTTCAACTACAGATAAAATTGAACTTCCTACTAGCACGATAAAGATATTAACATATAAGATATAAATCAAGCCATTTGTCCGTAAGAATCTACTAATTTTTCTTTCTAATTTACCTGTAAGTCCAATTATTCTAAGTAAACGAGTCAGTTTCAGTAATTTTGTCAGCCTTGCTAAGCGAAAGATACGCCCTAATCGAAATACTGTAAAAATAGCATTTAAAGGCAGGATAGCTAGCAGATCAAAGATATTTTCAATTATGAATCGCGATTTCCCTTTACTTAAAAAGAACCGCCAGCCATAATCTACAACAAACACAAACCAAAGTAGCAAGTCAATAATACTATAAGGTGGATTGTCCAAATCAATCATCTCAGCAAATCCAAGTAATACCAGAATAACAGAGATTAAAGCAAGTAAAATAATTGTTGTATCATAATAATCTGCAAAAAACCATTTTCTTTTCACACTACTTCTCCTATGTTATTTTTGAACGTTATACCACAACAAATATCTACTAATTTATAAAAAGAACACCTTCTCAGCGTTCTTTCTATATGTCTGTCAAGGGTGTGGCAGTATCTGGTGAGGTATCATAAACCTTAAAGTCTACTCCGACTCCCAGATCAGCTTGAGCCAGCTGATTGACCATAGTCATGTGAGCCAGCTCCTTGATATTGTTCTCTTTAGACAAATGTCCTAGGTAGATTTTCTTAGTGCGATTTCCTAGCGTCCGAATCATGGCTTCAGCACCATCTTCGTTAGAAAGGTGACCCAGATCCGATAGGATTCGTTGTTTGAGTCGCCAAGCGTAAGAACCTGCTCGCAAAATCTCTACATCATGGTTGGACTCGATAAGATAGCCGTCCGCATTTTCGACAATCCCTGCCATGCGGTCACTGACATAACCTGTATCTGTCAAAAGGACAAAACTTTTATCATCTTTCATAAAGCGATAGAACTGCGGTGCGACTGCATCATGGCTTACACCAAAACTCTCGATGTCAATATCTCCAAAGGTTTTGGTTTTTCCCATCTCAAAGATATGCTTTTGCGACGAGTCTACTTTCCCAAGATACTTGCTGTTTTCCATAGCTTGCCAGGTCTTTTCATTGGCATACAAATCCATACCATACTTGCGAGCTAACACACCCACTCCATGGATATGATCTGAATGCTCATGGGTAATCAAGATGGCATCCAGGTCTTCTGGTTTGCGGTTAATTTCAGCAAGTAGGCTAGTAATTTTCTTACCAGACAAGCCAGCATCCACTAAAAGCTTCTTTTTTGGTGTTTCCAGATAAAAGGAATTTCCACTGGAACCCGACGCTAAAATACTATATTTAAAGCCTATTTCACTCATTCTAGTCTTCTACTTCGTCCTCCCATACTTCTTCTTTCACTGCATCCTTATCATAAGGGAGCACAATGGTAAAGGTTGAACCCTTACCGTATTCACTCTTGGCCCAAATAAAGCCATTATGTTGTTTGATAATTTCTTTGGCAATAGACAGTCCCAGACCTGTTCCACCTTGGGCACGACTTCTAGCACGATCCACACGATAGAAACGGTCAAAGATACGTGGTAAATCCTGCTTAGGAATCCCCAAACCGTGGTCAGAAATGGATAAAATCATCTGGTCTTCAGTTGTCTTCATTCTGACAGTGATTTTACCCCCATCTGGCGAATACTTAATAGCATTATTTAAAATATTATCAATCACCTGTGTCATCTTGTCTGTATCAATTTCCATCCAGATAGAATTGATAGGATAATCTCTCACCAGCTCATATTTCTTTTCTTTTTCCTGTCCTTTCATCTTGTCAAAACGATTGAGGATAAAGGTAATAAAGGCAGTGAAGTTTATCAATTCTACATCTAGGTGACTGGTCGCATTATCAATCCGTGAGAGATGGAGGAGATCCGTCACCATGCGCATCATACGGTTGGTTTCGTCCAGAGACACCTTGATGAAGTCTGGTGCTACAGTTTCACACAAAGCTCCCTCATCCAAGGCTTCAAGATAAGATTTCACGCTGGTTAAAGGAGTCCGTAACTCATGACTAACGTTGGAAACGAAGAGTCTCCGTTCGCGCTCTTCCTTCTCCTGCTCCGTCGTATCATGCAAAACAGCCACCAAACCTGAAATAAAGCCAGACTCTCGACGAATCAAGGCAAAGCGAACTCGAAGGCTCAGATATTCCCCATTGATGTCTTGGGAATCTAGCAACAATTCTGGACTTTGGGTAATCAAATCACGCAATTCATAGTCTTCTTCTATCTTGAGCAATTCCAAAATGCTTCTATTCAGAACATCTTCTTTAACCAGCCCCAGTTGCTTCTTGGCTGTATCGTTAATCATGATAATCTGCCCCCGACGATTGGTCGCAAGAACCCCATCTGTCATATAAAACAGGATACTATTTAGTCTCTTACTCTCTTGTTCTAGATTTTCCTGAGTGAGACGAATAACCTCCGACAAGTCATTCAAATTATTGGTAATATTGGTGATTTCAGACCCACCTTGCATATCAAGAACCTTGGAATAATCTCCTGCAATCAAATCTTTAACCTTTTGATTGATTTGCTTCAATCGCATATTATCACGTCTATTCTCTAGTAATAGAAGGGTCACAACAAGGATGAAACCTAACAAAATCAGGATAAAGATAAAATCTCTGGTAAAAATCGTTTGTTTCAGTAAATCAAGCATTATTTCTCATGTAATACCCTACACCACGGCGCGTCAAGATATACTCTGGTCGGCTGGGTGTATCTTCAATCTTCTCACGCAGACGTCGTACAGTCACATCAACCGTACGGACATCACCAAAATAGTCATAACCCCAGACAGTCTCAAGCAAGTGTTCGCGCGTAATGACTTGACCTGTATGCGATGCCAAATGATACAAAAGCTCAAACTCACGATGGGTTAAGTCTAGTTCTTCGCCATATTTTTTAGCCACGTAGGCGTCTGGAACAATTTCTAAATCCCCAATTTGGATAGGTTGAGGTTTACTTTCTGCTTCCTGCCCATCTACTGGCATAGGTTGAGAACGACGCAGCAAAGCTTTAACACGCGCCTGCAACTCACGATTGGAGAAGGGTTTTGTCACATAGTCATCTGCTCCAAGCTCTAAACCGATAACCTTATCAAATTCACTGTCTTTAGCCGACAGCATGATAATAGGTACACTACTTGTCTTGCGAATGGTCTTAGCAACTTCCAAACCATCAATTTCCGGAAGCATCAAATCCAGAATAATAATATCTGGTTGCTCTGCTTCAAATTGCTCTAGCGCTTCACGACCGTTAAAAGCAGTTACAACTTCGTAACCTTCCTTGGTCATATTAAACTTGATAATATCCGAGATTGGTTTCTCATCATCTACAATTAGTATTTTTTTCATATGTTCACCTTTTTCTCTACTATTATACCAAAAAAATAACAAGAAGACACGATAGCTAGTCTTTGTTAGTGTCTAAGTTGGCTTTTGCATAAGCCTGCCAGATTTTTTGTTGGGGTTTGGCAAGTGGGTAATTCTTGAATTCTTCTGGTGAAAGCCAGCGAACTTCCCTATCTGAAAAATCATGGAAGTCACTCACCTGACCTGCTACAATCTGCACATGCCATTTTCGATGACTAAAAACATGCTGGACTGTATCAAAACAAACATCAAGCCAATCAACATCTAGGTCATAGTCCTGCTGGAAACTCTCTTCTGGACTGGGGCCAAAGTTCACACTTTCTTCCGCAACCTGATGAAAGAGGTCAAACTGCTCTTCTTGCGAAAAGTTATCAACTTCTATCAAGGGAAAATGCCAAAATCCTGCTAATAACTTTTCACTTTCATTTTTTTCAAGTAAAAATTGTCCTTGAGAATTTTTCACAACTAAGGCTTTAAAATAAATAGGAACTGGCTTTTTCTTGGGAGCCTTGATTGGATAACGGTCCATGCTTCCATTCTGATATGCCGCGCTAAAGTCCTTCACTGGACTCTCTTCTGGTCTGGGATTTACAGGAGCCTCAATATCAGACCCTAAATCCATCAAAGCTTGATTAAAGTCGCCTGGACGATCTTGATCAATCAAGATTTCCATCATTGCCTGAAAAATTTTGCGATTACTTGGAATCCCAATATCGTGGTTGACTTCGAACAGACGTGCCAAGACCCGCATGACATTACCATCGACCGCTGGCTCAGGCAAATTAAAAGCGATACTGGAAATGGCTCCTGCTGTGTAAGGGCCAATCCCTTTCAAACTGGAAATTCCTTCATAGGTGTTTGGAAATTGGCCACCAAAGTCAGTCATAATCTGCTGAGCCGCAGCCTGCATATTACGAACTCGAGAATAATATCCCAGTCCCTCCCAAGCCTTCAGTAAACGCTCCTCAGGTGCATTCGCCAAACTTTCCACTGTTGGAAACCAGTCCAAGAATCGTTCATAGTAAGGGATAACCGTATCCACCCTGGTCTGCTGGAGCATAATTTCAGACACCCAGATATGATAAGGATTTTTACTTCTACGCCACGGTAAATCTCTTTTGTTTTCATCATACCAAGTGAGGAGTTTCTGACGAAAAGAAACAATCTTCTCCTCCGGCCACATGACGATACCGTATTCTTTCAAATCTAACATATCTCTAGTATAACACAGAAGACTCTAACTGTCCTTTTCCTAGTATTAAAAAGCCTCTTCCCAAGGGAAAGAGGACTAAATCTTATTGATGAACTGCTTGCAGTCTGAGAAAAAATGAGCTTGGATAGTATTTCCAAACTCATTTAAAGTCAATTGCAATATACTAGAACAAGCCTAATACTGTTCCATCGCTTTCAACATCCATGTTGAGAGCAGCTGGTCGTTTTGGAAGTCCTGGCATAGTCATGACATCACCAGTTAAGGCAACGATAAAGCCTGCACCTAATTTTGGTACCAATTCACGAATGGTAATTTCAAAGTTTTCAGGTGCTCCAAGTGCATTTGGATTATCTGAAAAACTATATTGAGTTTTAGCCATACAGATTGGCAATTTGTCCCAACCATTTTGAACGATTTGAGCGATTTGTGTTTGAGCTTTCTTCTCAAAGTTTACTTTGCTACCACGGTAGATTTCAGTAACAATCTTTTCAATCTTTTCTTGAACAGAAAGGTCATTGTCATACAAACGTTTATAGTTAGCTGGGTTTTCAGCGATAGTCTTAACAACTGTTTCAGCAAGCGCTACTCCACCTTCTGCACCATCAGCCCAGACACTTGCCAACTCAACTGGTACATCGATTGAGGCACAAAGCTCTTTCAAGGCTGCGATTTCTGCTTCAGTATCAGAGACAAATTCATTGATTGCTACGACTGCAGGTACTCCAAATTTACGGATATTTTCAACGTGGCGTTTCAAGTTAGCAAAACCTGCACGAACCGCCTCCACATTTTCTTCTGTCAAAGCGTCTTTAGCTACACCACCATTCATCTTAAGGGCACGAAGGGTTGCGACGATAACAACTGCATCTGGAGATGTTGGCAAGTTTGGTGTCTTAATATCAAGGAATTTCTCGGCACCAAGGTCTGCACCAAAACCAGCTTCAGTAACTGTGTAATCAGCCAAGTGAAGGGCTGTTGTCGTTGCCAAGACAGAGTTACATCCGTGAGCGATATTGGCAAATGGACCACCATGTACAAAGGCAGGTGTACCGTAAATTGTCTGAACCAAGTTTGGCTTAATCGCATCCTTCAAAATCAAAGCCAAGGCACCTTCAACCTGCAAATCACCTACAGAAACAGGTGTACGATCATAGCGATAACCAATAACAATATTAGCCAAACGGCGTTTCAAGTCCTCGATGTCTGTTGCCAAGCAAAGAATGGCCATGATTTCGGAAGCGACGGTAATGTCAAAGCCATCCTCACGAGGAATACCGTTTAGAGGACCACCAAGTCCAACGGTCACATGGCGAAGAGCACGGTCGTTCAAATCCACAACACGTTTCCAAAGGATACGACGTTGGTCAATTCCTAGCTCATTTCCTTGGTGCAAGTGGTTGTCAATCAAGGCAGAAAGAGCGTTGTTAGCAGTTGTAATGGCATGCATGTCTCCAGTGAAGTGGAGATTAATATCTTCCATTGGAAGAACTTGGGCATATCCACCACCAGCTGCACCACCTTTAATCCCCATTACAGGACCAAGAGATGGTTCTCGGATAGCAATCATGGTTTTCTTGCCAATCTTGTTCAAGGCATCCGCAAGACCAATGGTAATAGTTGATTTACCTTCACCTGCTGGTGTTGGGTTGATGGCAGTAACCAAAATTAATTTACCGACTGGATTGCTCTCAACTGCACGAATTTTATCAAAGCTAAGCTTAGCCTTGTACTTTCCGTACAACTCCAAATCGTCGTAAGAAATACCAAGTTTCTCTACAACATCAACGATTGGCTTCAACTCAATACTCTGTGCGATTTCAATATCTGTTTTCATTCAAAACTCCTCTAACCTCTTATATGATAATTCATTATAACACAAAACAAGATTTTTAACATCCTAAAACTCTCTAAACGTTCGTAAATATCCCTGTTTTTAAGGTTTTTAAAGTCCTTTCTTAAATTTTATATGGCTTTATAGTTTGAAACTATATTCTTTCCTTTTACCAAAATTTTATCACTTTCATTTTACTTACCGTTTATTTTTGTGTACAATAGTGCTATGAAAATTTTAGTTACATCGGGCGGTACCAGTGAAGCTATCGATAGCGTCCGCTCTATCACTAACCATTCCACAGGTCGCTTGGGGAAAATCATCACTGAAACCTTGCTTGCTGCTGGGCATGAAGTTTGTTTAATTACGACAAAACGATCTTTGAAGCCAGAAGCTCATCCCAACCTAAGTATTCGAGAAATTAGCAATACCAAGGACCTTCTACTGGAAATGCAAGAACGTGTCAAGGATTATCAGGTCTTGATTCACTCAATGGCTGTATCCGATTACACTCCTGTTTATATGACAGGGTTTGAGGAAGTTCAATCTAGTTCCAATCTAGAAGAATTTTTAAGCAAGCAAAATCATCAAGCTAAGATTTCTTCAACTGACGAGGTTCAGGTTTTGTTCCTAAAAAAGACACCAAAAATCATCTCTCTAGTCAAGGAATGGAATCCTGCTATTCATCTGATTGGTTTCAAACTGCTGGTTGATGTTAGCGAAGATCATCTGGTTGACATTGCTAGAAAAAGTCTTATCAAAAACCAAGCAGACTTGATTATTGCAAATGATCTGACTCAAATTTCAGCAGATCAACACCGCGCGATCTTTGTTGAAAAAGAGCATCTTCAAACGGTTAAGACTAAAGAAGAAATTGCAAAACTCCTCCTTGAAAAAATTCAAGCCTATCATTCTTAGAAAGGAAAGCTATGGCAAACATTCTCTTGGCTGTAACGGGCTCAATCGCCTCTTACAAGTCTGCAGATTTAGTCAGTTCTCTAAAAAAACAAGGTCATCAAGTCACTGTTTTAATGACTCAGGCTGCTACAGAGTTTATCCAACCTTTGACACTACAGGTACTCTCACAGAATTCCGTCCACTTGGATGTCATGAAGGAACCCTATCCTGATCAAGTCAATCATATCGAACTTGGAAAAAAAGCAGATTTATTTATCGTGGCCCCTGCAACTGCTAACACTATCGCAAAACTATCCCTTGGCTTTGCGGACAACATGGTGACCAGTACAGCTTTAGCCTTGCCAAGTCATATTCCCAAACTAATAGCTCCTGCTATGAATACAAAAATGTATGACCATCCAGCAACTCAGGCTAATCTGAAAACATTAGAAACCTACGGCTATCAGCTGATTGCTCCTAAGGAATCCCTACTAGCTTGTGGAGACCACGGAAGAGGAGCCTTAGCCGACCTCACAATTATTTTAGAAAGAATAAAGGAAACTCTCGATGAAAAAACGCTCTAATATTGCACCTATTGCTATCTTTTTTGCAACCATGCTTGTGATTCATTTTCTAAGCTCACTTATCTTTAACCTTTTTCCATTCCCAATCAAACCGACCATTGTTCATATTCCTGTCATTATTGCCAGCATTATTTACGGTCCACGAGTTGGGGTTACACTTGGATTTTTAATGGGACTACTTAGCTTGACAGTTAATACGATTACAATTCTACCAACAAGCTACCTCTTCTCACCTTTTGTACCAAACGGAAACATCTACTCAGCTATCATAGCTATCGTCCCACGTATTTTGATTGGTCTAACTCCTTATCTAGTCTATAAACTAATGAAAAATAAAACTGGTCTGATTCTAGCTGGTGCCCTTGGTTCACTTACCAACACAGTCTTTGTACTTGGTGGAATTTTCTACCTTTTTGGAAATGTCTTTGATGGTAATATCCAAAAACTCCTAGCAACTGTTATCTCAACAAATTCAATTGCCGAATTAGTCATTTCCGCAGTTCTAACCCTAGCTATTGTTCCAAGACTACAAACCTTGAAGAAATAAAACAATCTCCGCTTTCACGCTTGAAGGTGGAGATTTTGCTCTATTTCGTTACTATTATTAGTGAAATCTTTACCAATATTTAATTTAAAATGGCCTATAAACCTAAGTAAATCCTTGCTTTATTGTCTATTTTATTGTACTATACTAGTGTGTATACAGTTGAAAAGGAGATTCTTATGAACACACGGAAAAAGACACAATTTATGACAATGACTGCCCTTTTAACGGCTATTGCGATTTTGATTCCAATTGTTATGCCTTTCAAAATCGTCATTCCACCTGCTTCTTACACTTTGGGAAGCCACATCGCTATTTTTATTGCCATGTTCTTGTCGCCCTTGATGGCAGTTTTTGTCATCCTAGCCTCTAGTTTTGGATTTTTGATGGCTGGCTATCCTATGGTTATCGTATTTCGAGCTTTTTCCCATATCTTTTTTGGGACTTTGGGAGCTCTTTACCTACAAAAATTCCCCGATACCCTAGATAAACCAAAAGCTTCCTGGATTTTTAACTTTGTTTTAGCGCTTGTCCATTCCCTTGCTGAAGTATTAGCCTGTGTCGTTTTTTACGCAACTTCTGGTACCAATGTAGAAAATATGTTCTATGTTCTCTTTGTGCTAGTTGGATTTGGTACAATTATCCATAGTATGGTAGACTATACATTAGCACTAGCTGTCTATAAAGTGCTTCGAAAACGCCGTTAAAAGGAAGAACTATGACAAAAGATCGCAAACAAGCCCTGCTCCAACTCTTGAAAGAAGCTCCTAAAGCCCTCAACGGCCAAAGTTTGGCGGAACATTTTCATGTCACACGTCAGGTCATTGTGCAGGACATTGCAATTTTGAGAGCCGATGGCGCTCCTATCCTATCCACTAATCGTGGCTACATCTATAAGCAAATTGATACCAATCCTTATGTTCACAAACTTTTCAAAGTCAAACATGAAGTTGAAGAAATCGGTCAAGAACTCCTTGCTATCGTTGATAATGGTGGACGTGTTCAAAATACCTTGATTGACCATCCCGTTTATGGAGAAATCGAAACCTTGCTTAAACTGTCTTGTCGCAGAGATGTGCAACATTTTCTAGAACAAGTCGAACATTCTGACTTTAGACCTCTGTCTGAATTGACAGATGGCATCCATTACCACCTAGTCGAAGCCGAAACACAACAAGACCTCCACTATATCGAGGAGGCCTTGGATCAGCTAGGTTATTTAGTAAAAGATTAGAAAATTTTCTTTTCCCAATCGTCTTCTGTACGGCGAGGGTAGAAAAATTCAGATTTGTCCGGAGCTTCCATCATCTCCATCAAGGGTAGCATATCATAGGCCAGATTCAAGTTTGGAATCTGGTCTTTTTGCACCCAAGAAACTTCTCCCTCTTCGGATAATTGGAGACTTCCAGTAAACTCGGTCGCCTTATAGTCAATTGAACTATAAAAAACAGCTCTATAATAATATTTTCATCGCTCTAAATATCAAAAAAAGATGGGCAAAACTCAATTTTAGGAGAAAATGAAGTAAATCTTTCTACAATATAATAAATTGAAGTTGGAATAGTACGCCACGATTGCTAAAAAATTTCTAGAAATTAATTTGATTTTCCCAATCAATTTGTTCACATCTTATTTCAATCCACTATAAAACGCATAATATCACGGCTGTTCAATACCTGATACTATGCGTTTTTCTGATTTTAAAGACTTTCTGCCCAGCCTTTTCTAAATCTTAGCTTTTATAGAAATATCTTTCTAATCCAGCATTTCACTCTTTTTGCTCTTACTTAAGCTTAGTAATGATTACTTTCAGTTGTTCTACTAACTTAGCTTCTGTCTCTGCTGAGCCACTTTCTTCTTTCACGAAATCAAGAGTTTCTTGGAGAAGTTTTTGGGCTTTAGCTAGGACTTTTTTGTCTGCTTTTGCTACATCTTGTTGTTCTAGAACCTTAGTCAATTCAATACTTAATTGCTTGAGTTCTGAATCTTTCTTACGACGAATCAACCAGAAAATAATTACTCCTAACAGAGCAAGAAGACCTGCTACAAACACTCCTGTTGGTACTGAGTTTGTTTCAGACATCTTATCTGAATCCTTACTATCTTCTGCTACTTTCTTAACATCGCTCTTGTCTTGTGCAGTTTTGCTATCAACATCATTTACTTCTACATCTTTAAGAGATGCTAAGGCTTTCTTAACAGCTTCTACTGCATCACGCAAACCTTGCTCTGTTAAATCACTATCTGCAATAGCTTTCTGAGCATTTGCAAGAACTTTTTTAGCTTCTTCTACTTTTGAGTTAGATACTGCTGTCAAGACCTTCAAACGTTCCTCTAATTCATGAGATAAAGTACGAAGTTCTGACTTATCTAGTTGCTGTTTAGCTGAAACAGGCGATTCTTCCTTAGCCATATCTTCCATACTTCTGTCTGTTCTAGATTGAACAGCAGAAGAATCATTCTGAACAGGATGACTAGGTTGAACAGTTGATGATGTCGATGATACATAATTTCCATTTAATGCATTCTTAGCTGTATTAATTGCTGATAATGCATTATCTACTTCCGTTTGTGTCGCATTTGGTTTATCCTTGATTTGTTTTCCGCTTGCGATGGCTTGGTCATAGACTTTTTGTTTTTCTGATGTCGCGTTATAGTAAGCTGAACTTGCTTTCGTTGTCGCCTCATCTGATAGTGCTGTCGTTAACGCTGTCTTATTCGTGTCTTGACCACCTAAGTTTTGTTTAGCGTTCGTAATCGCACTTGCCGCATTATCTACTTCCGTTTGTGTCGCATTTGGTTTATCCTTGATTTGTTTTCCGCTTGCGATGGCTTGGTCATAGACTTTTTGTTTTTCTGATGTCGCGTTATAGTAAGCTGAACTTGCTTTCGTTGTCGCCTCATCTGATAGTGCTGTCGTTAACGCTGTCTTATTAGCAAGTTTCTCTGTCGCTCTTCTTTCATCACTAAACCACGAACCACGTTCACCTGGGTCAGTATCATTCTCTCTTCCATTTACCTCTATTACAGTTATCGCTTTAAAAGCTGTAGTGCCCAACTCACTAACTCTATAATTACTTGCATTAATGGTTGCAGTTCCTTTTCCCCCAGCAGAAGCAACAACATCAGCCGAAGCTAAAACAGAATATCCTGAAGGATAAGCATTACCATTATTATCCCATCCATTTGTACTTCCTCCTCTGACTAGGTAAACTTTAAATTTTGACCCAGTTGGTGCTGGAGAAAATGTAGGAACTTCTACTTCAATGGTTGGTTTTTCTTTAGCTTTCCCCTCTAAAGCAGTATTTTGTGTTAGAATAGTAGGTTTTCTTAAAGCAGTATAATATCCAAAATTAAAACTTTTCGTTCCTTTAGCAGTAGTGGCTGTCACCGTCATATTCCAAGAACCATTAGATGGTGTATTCCCCTCAAAATATAACTCTGCTTCTTTACCGTTGATGTTCTTTTTTACTTGTAATGGGAATCCCTGATTACCTGTAACTTCAATATTTGTAAAATTGTCACTGGCAGAAATAGCTTTAATTTTCATAACGTTTCCAACTATCCCTTGGTTGGCAGGTGTTACAAATACATTCGATCTATCAAATGTTCGTCTAGTTCCATTCCATCGTCCAATTTGAACATCAGCTAATTCTGGTTTAGGTGCAGTTCGTAGTCCACTACCTTCAGGTAAAGAAGTCCCATTCAAGCTATGATTATGCCCTGCAATATTTGTGCCATTTGGGTCAGTATTTTCAGCTTTTTTTCCTACTGTTTCTTTACCATTTGTTGTATCTGGTTTAGGAGTGAGTTCTCCTTTTGGTTTAGGTACACGTTTTAAACCAGCGTTTTTATATCCAACCAAGGCATTATAAGCAATAGCAATTTCTTTTTGAGTTTTTGCATTAACAAGTACTTCTTTTGCTTTCGCAACTTTTTCTTGTAATACTTTAACAGTATCTTCTGTATAGTCCTTTAAGTTTAATTGATCAATTTCTTTTAGAAGAGATTCCAATTTATCTTTATTAGCAACCGCTTCCTCTTCTTTGCCATTTGTTTCGGCTTTATTGATTTCCTCTATCTGATTAGTGGTAAGAACTGCTTTATCAGACACTTTAATCTCTTTTTCACCTTGAGTATTAGAACCAGCTCCATCTTCCTTGTTAGATATTTTCTCTGCAGGCTCAGGAGCTACGATTTCCTTATTCCCCTCATCTTCTAGAGATTTCTCTATAGGAACTCCCTCTGTCAAGTCCGTAACACCAGCATTTACCTTTTCAGTATTAGCCGTAACAGGTGATACAGCTAAAGCGTCTGCCTTAACCGCACCATTAGCAAAAAACATCAATGCTGCTACGGCAACACTTGCAGCACCAAAATGGTACTTACGAATAGAGTAACGGAATACCTTTTCTCCGTTCACTTCTCGATTTGATTTTCTCATCTAATCGCCTCTCTCTTATTTTTATTTTTGAGGTACTAAAAAATACCCCCCCCTTAAATATTTTAGGAATTTAAAGAAAGGATACCTTTTTTAATTTTTGGTACCACACTTGTTAAAAAAACATAGTACACTTTCCATTTTACATCTTTCTTAGAAAAATTAACAGTATGACCCATATATTTTTTCTAATTTAGCATTTAATTGTAACTTCTCAAAGTAACTTCCACTTGCCTGACCAAAGTGGAAATTAGTCTAAAACGGATTTTTATGGTGGAATTAAGTGTGAGACGTTTGAATTAGAAATGAGGTCTACTATGACAAAACATAAACACCTTACCCTTTCAGACCGTAATGATATCCAATTAGGTTTAGAGCGCGGTGAAACATTCAAAGCTATTGGACAATCCATTCTAAAAGACCCAACTACTGTTTCCAAAGAGGTCAAACGAAACAGACAAGTCCGAGAGTCTACAGGCCATAACCTTCCTTGTCCTTTACTAGACAAAGCTACCTTTGTCTGTAATGGATGTCCTAAA
>NZ_VMLI01000036.1:0-10221 GCF_013276625.1 Streptococcus sp. 9903
GGTTGTAGATAAGACTGACAAAGTCAGGAACACATATCTACGGCAAGGCGACGTTGACGCGGTTTGAAGAGATTTTCGAAGAGTATTAGTTGTGAATCTGGTGCAGTAGTCCCAGGTTATTCTTATTAGTAGGGTCTTGTTTTCTATGTCCCCTCGTAGTCAGCAAGACCTTGAGCATTTTAGAAAGAGGAATCTATGTCTACGAAATATATTTTTGTAACTGGTGGTGTGGTGTCGTCTATTGGGAAAGGGATTGTGGCAGCAAGTCTGGGTCGTCTCTTGAAAAATCGTGGTCTGAAAGTAACCATTCAAAAGTTTGACCCTTATATCAATATTGATCCGGGAACTATGAGCCCTTACCAGCACGGGGAAGTTTTTGTGACAGATGACGGAGCTGAGACAGATTTGGACTTGGGTCACTATGAACGTTTCATCGATATCAATCTCAACAAATATTCCAACGTGACAACTGGGAAAATTTACAGTGAAGTTCTTCGTAAGGAACGCCGTGGAGAATACCTTGGGGCAACTGTTCAGGTCATTCCTCATATCACAGATGCTTTGAAAGAAAAAATTAAGCGTGCCGCTCTAACGACCGACTCTGATGTCATTATCACAGAGGTTGGTGGAACAGTAGGAGATATCGAGTCCTTGCCATTCTTAGAGGCCCTTCGTCAGATGAAGGCAGATGTGGGTGCGGATAATGTCATGTACATCCATACAACCTTGCTTCCTTACCTCAAGGCTGCTGGTGAAATGAAGACCAAACCAACTCAACACTCTGTAAAAGAATTGCGTGGATTGGGAATCCAACCAAATATGTTGGTTATTCGTACAGAAGAGCCGGCTGGTCAAGGAATTAAAAACAAACTGGCCCAGTTCTGTGATGTGGCACCAGAAGCCGTTATCGAGTCTTTGGATGTTGAACACCTTTACCAAATTCCATTGAACTTGCAGGCTCAAGGTATGGACCAAATTGTCTGTGATCATTTGAAATTAGACGCACCAGCAGCAGATATGACAGAATGGTCAGCCATGGTGGACAAGGTCATGAACCTCAAGAAACAAGTTAAAATTTCCCTTGTCGGTAAGTATGTTGAATTGCAAGATGCCTACATTTCTGTGGTTGAAGCCTTGAAACACTCTGGTTATGCCAACGACGCAGAAGTTAAAATCAATTGGATCAATGCCAATGATGTGACAGCAGAGAATGTGGCAGAGCTTTTGTCTGATGCGGACGGAATCATTGTACCAGGTGGTTTTGGTCAACGTGGTACAGAAGGGAAAATCCAAGCCATCCGCTATGCGCGTGAAAATGACGTTCCAATGTTGGGTGTCTGCTTGGGAATGCAGTTAACTTGTATTGAATTTGCTCGTCACGTTTTAGGTCTTGAAGGTGCCAATTCTGCAGAGCTTGCACCAGAAACAAAATACCCTATCATTGATATTATGCGTGATCAGATTGACGTTGAGGATGTGGGGGGAACCCTTCGCTTGGGGCTTTATCCGTCTAAGTTGAAACGTGGCTCTAGGGCAGCGGCTGCTTATCACAATCAAGAAGTGGTGCAACGCCGCCACCGTCACCGTTATGAGTTTAACAATGCCTTCCGTGAGCAGTTTGAGGCAGCAGGCTTTGTCTTCTCAGGAGTTTCTCCAGATAATCGTTTAGTAGAAATTGTGGAAATTCCAGAAAATAAATTCTTTGTAGCTTGTCAGTATCACCCTGAACTGTCAAGTCGTCCAAATCGTCCAGAAGAACTCTACACTGCCTTTGTCACTGCAGCGGTTGAGAACAGCAATTAGCAAAATCAGAACCTTTGAGAAGAATCTCAGAGGTTTTTTGCATACGATGGATATTGCAGTATATCTGAGTTAGGAGTCCTTTGTATGTGCCTGCTACCCTTGAAATCAATAGCGACTCCCTCTTGCCCTGTGCTAGTGAATGGATTTATCAGTATATTGAAATAAGATGTGAACATCTCTATCAGGAAAGCCAAATCAATTTATAGAAATATTTTAGCAGTCAAGGTGTACTGTTATAGATTCAATACACTATACTTTTTTAATTTATACTCTTCGAAAATCAAATTCAAACCACGTCAGCTTCACCTTGCCGTACTCAAGTACAGCCTGCGGCTAGCTTCCTAGTTTGCTCTTTGATTTTCATTGAGTATTAATCCACTATATCTGCAGAATGCTCTTTCAGTTTCATTCATCCTAGTCTTACTTAGGAAAAAGTAAAAAGCCATCCAATTATGATGGATAGCTTCTTGGTTCTTAGATTTGTTCTGCAAAAACCTTTTCAGCAAGATTCATAGCGTGGTCTGATACACGAGTGTAGTGTGAGATGATATCGATAAAGTTTACCCCAGCTTGTGTTGAACATTCGCCTTTATTGAGGCGTTTGATGTGGGTTTTTCTGAGAACACGTTCTATCTTATTGATTGCTTCATGACGTTCTACAAGACTGCGTGCTTTTTCAATATCATTGTTTTCCACACTATCCAGAGCATCTTTGATAAAGTCACTAGTTTGGCGGTAAACTTCCTCTAATTCTTTCAAGGCGGCATCAGAAAATTCAACATTTTTCCGTTGAAGATAGTCAGTCAGATTGAGTAGAGCCTCCGCGTGGTCTCCAATCCGTTCCAAATCACGGGAGGAATCAAGGATATTGGTGAGTACTTCGCTTTCTTTTTGACTGAGAGCTTCGCTTGAAAGGGCAATGAGATAACGTGTTAATTGCTCATCGATGGTGTTAATGGCTTCTTCGGTTTTATGCCCTTTTTCAGCAACTTTTTCATCCAAGTCAATGATATACTTATAGGAAAGGTCAAAGGCTTTAGCAGCGTAGTTTCCTAAGTGCAAGAGCTCTTTCTTAGCATTTCCGAGAGCGATAGATGGGGCTTGTTTGATGAAATGTTCATCAAGATATAAGGGTTCGTATTTGACAATCTCGTCCTCTCCAGGAATAATCTTGGTTACAAAGTAAGCCAGAGCTCCGATAAATGGAAATTGGACAATGGTATTGGTAATATTAAAGGTTCCATGAGCAAAGGCGATGGTCATTTCCGGTGCTAGATTTAGCGTAGATTCAAACCAATGAATCAAGCCAGTGAAAGGTACAAGGAAGACAATACAGATAACCGTACCAATCACGTTAAAGGCGACATGGGCACCTGCTACCCGTTTAGCTGCAATATTAGCACCTAAAGAGGCAATGATGGCTGTAATGGTTGTCCCGATATTGTCACCAAATAGAACTGGCAAAGCTCCTTGCAGGTCAATGAGGTTGCTGGCGTAGAGGTTTTGTAAAATCCCGATGGTAGCCGAGGAAGCTTGAATCAGTAAGGTCAAGCCGGTACCGACAAAGACACCCAAAACAGGATTCTTACTTAGCTCAATCATATAGTCTTTAAAGACCTGTAAATCTTTGAGTGGAGCCATTGCGCCACTCATGAGATTGAGGGCAAAAAAGATACCACCGACACCAAAGAGGATGCGTCCGATATTATTGACTGTCCGATTTTTTGTAAAGAAGAGGCAGACAGCACCGATAAAGAGCATAGGCAGGGCATAGTCACCTAGTTTAAACCCAATAAGAAAGGATGTGACTGTTGTCCCAATATTAGCCCCCATGACAATCCCGATAGCCTGACGTAAGGTTAGGAGACCGGCACTGACCAGACCGACTGTGATAACTGTTACACCAGAACTAGACTGAATTAGAGCAGTCATCCCAATACCAACCAGAACTCCAAAGAAAGGATTACTAGTATACTTGTCAATGTAAAAACGAAGGCGATCTCCAGCAGCTTGCTGCAAACCGTCTCCCATGGTCTTGATACTATATAAGAATAGTCCCAGACCACCTAAAAAGTGAAATAAAATTTCCTGCCAATTAATGGACATTTCTTTTTCCTCCGAAAAATAATAACGGAATTTCTCCTATTCTATTTTAAAGGATAAAAGTAAATCTAACAAGTGTTAAGCTAAGATTTTAGAAAGAAAATTCGTGAGAAAAGGCCTTAATTATATTAATTTTACCAATTTCTAACCTAGATATAGATATTTCCTTTTATATATTGACATTTAAAAGAAATATTTTAAAATTAGGGAGAAATTATCTTAATCCCTGTGATTGGGATAAAAATTTTACGAAGAAAGTTAAGCGCTTTCTTTAAAATAATAAAATCAATCTTTTAGGAGGAGAAAATGAAGAATTCATTTTTTGAAAGACGTTGTCGGTACAGTATTCGTAAGTTATCAGTAGGAGCCTGCTCGCTGATGATTGGGGCTGTTTTATTTGCTGGTCCAGCCTTGGCAGAAGAAACTGCAGTTCCTGAAAATAGCGGAGTCAATACAGAGCTTGTTTCAGGGGAGAGTGAGCATTCGGCCAATGAAGTTGATCAGCAGAATGAAGGAGAACATGCTAGAGAAAATAAGCCAGAAAAGGCAGAAGGAGTAGCGACAGCATCTGACACTGCTTCGCCAGCAAGCAATGAAGCTGCAACTACTGAAACTGCAGAGGCAGTAAGCGTAGCTAAATCAGAGGAAAAACCAAGTGAGGTGGCTGCAGAAACACCATCTGCAGAAGCAAAACCAAAGTCTGACAAGGAAACGGAAGCAAAGCCTGAAGCAACTAGCCAAGGAGATGAGTCTAAGCCAGCAGCAGAAGCTAATAAGACTGAAAAAGAAGTCCAGCCAGATGTCCCTAAAAATACGGACAAAACATTAAAACCAAAGGAAATCAAATTTAATTCTTGGGAAGAATTGTTAAAATGGGAACCAGGTGCTCGTGAAGATGATGCTATTAACCGCGGGTCTGTCGCCCTCGCTTCACGTCGGACAGGTCATTTGGTTAATGAAAAAGCTAGCAAGGAAGCAAAAGTTCAAGCCCTATCAAACACCAATTCTAAAGCAAAAGACCATGCTTCTGTTGGTGGAGAAGAGTTCAAGGCCTATGCTTTTGACTATTGGCAATATCTAGATTCAATGGTCTTCTGGGAAGGTCTCGTACCAACGCCTGACGTTATTGATGCAGGTCACCGTAACGGGGTTCCTGTATATGGTACACTCTTCTTCAACTGGTCTAATAGTATTGCAGATCAAGAAAAATTCGCTGAAGCTTTGAAGCAAGACTCAGATGGTAGCTTCCCAATTGCCCGTAAATTGGTGGATATGGCCAAGTATTATGGCTATGATGGCTATTTCATCAACCAAGAAACAACTGGGGATTTGGTTGAACCTCTTGGAGAAAAGATGCGCCAGTTTATGCTCTATACCAAGGAGTATGCTGCTAAGGTAAACCATCCAATCAAGTATTCTTGGTACGATGCTATGACCTATAACTATGGACGTTACCACCAAGATGGTTTGGGAGAATACAACTACCAATTCATGCAACCTGAGGGAGATAAGGTTCCAGCAGATAACTTCTTTGCTAACTTTAACTGGGATAAGGCTAAAAATGATTACACTATTGCAACTGCCAACTGGATTGGTCGTAATCCTTATGATGTATTTGCAGGTTTGGAATTGCAACAGGGTGGTTCCTACAAGACCAAGGTTAAGTGGAATGACATTTTAGATGAAAATGGGAAATTACGCCTTTCTCTTGGTTTGTTCGCCCCAGATACCATTACAAGTTTAGGAAAAACTGGTGAAGATTATCATAAGAATGAAGATATCTTCTTTACAGGTTACCAAGGTGATCCTACTGGCCAAAAACCAGGTGATAAAGATTGGTATGGGATTGCTAACCTAGTTGCGGACCGTACGCCAGCAGTAGGTAATACTTTTACTACTTCTTTTAATACAGGTCATGGTAGAAAATGGTTCGTAGATGGTAAGGTTTCTAAGGATTCTGAGTGGAATTACCGTTCAGTTTCAGGTGTTCTTCCAACATGGCGCTGGTGGCAAAAATCAACTGGCGATAAGTTGAAAGCAAGCTATGATTTTGAAGATGCTTATAATGGTGGAACTTCTCTCAAATTTGCAGGGGATCTTTCAGGTGCGACCAAGCAAGATGTGAATTTGTACTCTACTCGCTTGAAGGTGACAGATACCACCAAATTGCATGTTGCCCACAAAGGAGGCAAAGGGACCAAGGTTTATGTAGAATTTGCAACCAAGAAAGATTATACCTACGGTGATGAAGCTGCCCGTAAAGAATTGACAGTTTCAGATAACTGGACTACCGATGATTTTGATTTGAGTGCCTTGGCAGGTAAAACAATTTACGGTATTAAACTCTATTTTGAAAATGATAAAGACTTAAAAGGTTATCAATTTAACTTGGGGCAATTGACCATCAGCAATAATCAAGATGCTCCTCAGGCACCAACCACAGTAGCTGTAGCCAAACAAGTCCTAAAAAATGCCCAAGAAGCAGAAGCAGTCGTGCAATTTAAAGGCAACAAGGATGCAGATTTCTATGAAGTTTACGAAAAAGATGGAGACAGCTGGAAATTACTAACTGGCTCATCTTCTACAACTATTTATCTACCAAAAGTTAGCCGTTCAGCAAGTGCTCAAGGTACAACTCAAGAACTGAAAGTTGTAGCAGTCGGTAAAAATGGAGTTCGTTCAGAAGCTGCAACCACAACCTTTGATTGGGGCATGACTGTAAAAGATACCAGCCTACCAAAACCATTAGCTGAAAATATCGTACCAGGTGCAACAGTTATTGATAGTACCTTCCCTAAAACAGAAGGTGGGGAAGGCATAGAAGGCATGTTGAATGGTACCATTACCAGTCTGTCAGACAAGTGGTCTTCTGGACAATTAAGTGGTAGTGTGGATATTCGTTTGACCCAGCCACGTACAGTTGTTAGATGGGTGATGGACCATGCTGGAGCTGGTGGAGAATCTGTAAACGACGGTTTGATGAACACCAAAGATTTTGACCTCTATTATAAAGATGCGGATGGTCAATGGAAGTTGGCTAAGGAAGTCCGTGGCAATAAAGCCCATGTTACAGATATTACCCTTGATAAACCAATCACAGCTCAAGATTGGCGCTTGAATGTTGTCACTTCTGACAATGGAACTCCATGGAAGGCTATTCGTATCTATAACTGGAAAATGTATGAAAAGCTTGATACAGAAAGTGTCAATATTCCGATGGCCAAGACTGCAGCTCGTACTTTAGGCAATAACAAGGTACAAGTTGGCTTTGCAGATGTACCAGCTGGAGCTACCATTACCGTTTATGATAATCCAAATTCTCAAACTCCGCTTGCAACCTTGAAGAGCGAAGTTGGAGGAGACCTAGCAAGTGCACCATTGGATTTGACAAATCAATCTGGTCTTCTTTACTATCGTACCCAGTTGCCAGGCAAGGAAATTAGTAATGTCCTAGCAGTTTCTGTTCCAAAAGATGACAGAAGAATCAAGTCAGTCAGCCTAGAAACAGAACCTAAGAAAACAAGCTACGCCGAAGGGGAGGATTTGGACCTTAGAGGTGGTGTTCTTCGAGTTCAGTATGAAGGAGGAGCTGAGGACGAGCTCATTCGCCTAACTCACGCAGGTGTATCAGTATCAGGCTTTGATACGCATCATAAGGGAGAACAAAATCTTACTTTACAATATTTGGGACAACCAGTAAATGCGAAGTTGTCAGTGACTGTCACTAGCCAAGATGAAGCAAGTCCGAAAACTATTTTGGGAATTGAAGTGAGTCAGGAACCGAAAAAAGATTACCTAGTTGGTGATAGCTTAGACTTGTCTGAAGGACGCTTTGCAGTGGCTTATAGCAATGACACCATGGAAGAACATTCCTTTACTGATGAGGGAGTTGAAATTACTGGTTACCATGCTCAAAAGACTGGTCGTCAAACCTTGACTCTTCGTTACCAAGGTCATAAAGTCAACTTTGATGTTTTGGTATCTCCAAAAGCAGCATTGAACGATGAGTACCTTAAACAAAAATTAGCAGAAGTTGAAGCGGCTAAGAACAAGGTGGTCTATAACTTTGCTTTACCAGAAGTAAAAGAAGCCTTCTTGAAAGCAATTGAAGCGGCTGAACAAGTGTTGAAAGACCATGAAACTAGCACCCAAGATCAGGTTAATGACCGACTTAATAAATTGACAGAAGCTCATAAAGCTCTGAATGGTCAAGAGAAATTTACGGAAGAAAAGACAGAACTCGATCGCTTAACAGGTGAGGCTCAAGAACTCTTAACTTCAAAACCAAACCATCCTTCAGGTTCCGCCCTAGCTCCTCTTCTTGAGAAAAACAAGGCCTTGGTTGAAAAAGTAGATTTGAGTCCAGAAGAGCTTGCAACAGCGAAACAGAGTTTGAAAGATCTGGTTGCCTTATTGAAAGAAGACAAACCAGCAGTCTTTTCTGATAGTAAAACAGATGTTGAAGTACACTTCTCAAATAAAGAAAAGACTGTCATCAAGGGCTTGAAAGTAGAGCGTGTTCAAGCAAGTGATGAAGAGAAGAAATACTTTGCTGGAGAAGATGCTCATGTCTTTGAAATAGAAGGTCTAGATGAAAAAGGTCAAGACGTTGATCTCTCTTACGCTTCTATTGTGAAAATTCCAATTGAAAAAGATAAGAAAGTGAAGAAAGTCTTCTTCTTACCTGAAGGCAAAGAAGCAGTAGAATTGGCTTTTGAACAAACGGATAGTCATGTCATCTTTACAGCACCACACTTTACTCATTATGCCTTTGTTTATGAATCTGCTGAAAAACCACGAGTAGAATCTAATGGTGCAAATGACCTTGTTACTATCTCAACTAAACCAGAACAACAAAACACAGTCCTTTCAAAACCTACTAATCAACCTCCTTCTGATAAACAAAAGGCTCCTAAATTGGAAGTTCAAGAGGAAAAGGTTGCTTTTGACCGTCAAGAGCATGAAAATGCTGATATGCTAGTTGGGGAACAACGAGTCATCATACAGGGACGAGATGGTCTGTTGAGACATGTCTTTGAAGTTGATGGGAACGGTCAGCGTCGCCTTCGTTCAACAGAAGTCATCCAAGAAGCGATTCCAGAAATTGTTGAAATTGGAACAAAAGTAAAAATAGAACCAGCAGTAGTAGCTACACAGGAAAAATCAGCTCAAAATACAGCAGTTAAATCAGAAGAAGCAAGCAAACAATTGCCAAATACAGGGACAGTTGCTACAAATGAAGTCTTAATAGCAGGATTGGCCAGCCTTGGCTTTGCTAGTTTAGCCTTGACATTGAAACAGAAAAAAAGAAGATGAAGATTAAATAAAAGATTTTTTTTTTTTTTTTGGTATAATAACTTTAAAATTATTTTTTTGAAAGGTTTTGTATTTATGAAAAATAAGATGTTTAGTGGGTATACTTTGCGCAAAAAATATGCTTTAAGAAAATTGACAGTTGGACTTTTTAGTGTAGCTGTTGGTTTGTTGAGTATTGGTCTTGTCGATGGTGTCAATTTTATTATGAATGACGATTATGGGACTGTTTATGCGGCTGAAAATTTTCATAGTATTGAAGTTGTCAATTATTATGATTATGATACTATTTATGAAGGTGATTCAAATTTGACAAAAGGTGACCATGAAGATGGTAGACAAGGTGAGAGTGGTAAACAAATCTTTGATATCGAACATGGTCTTAGTTCATCACCAATCTATAGTTTAGGTGATAATCTTAACGAAATCGTCTATCGACCTTATGAAGTGATCAAAGATAATAGGTCTAAACTTAAAGAACATTATGGTGATGGGAGTACGGGAGGGTGGGACTCTAATTATCCAGCCACTTATGATGAAATCCTAGCTGAGACTCGCACCCATAAGAAAATCTTGATTGACGATAATATTGAAGAGCCTATTTATAAGGATGACGGGACTGTTATTTTACCTCGAACTATCATTTCCAAAGTTGGTGTTAATTATCGAGGTTCTTCGTCTGAATATCTTTTTACTGAATCTGTCGAAAAAGAAGCTATTTCAAAAATCATTAAAGTTGGTAATGTGGAGAGGGTTCCTATTTCCAAAATAGCTGTAGAGACCGAATATGTTGCTAATAACACTTTGAATTACGGTGTTAGAAATATTAAATCTAATGGTAAAGAAGGTTTGCGTGAAAATGTAACGACTTATGAAGTCAATAAGTTCACTGGTGATTTGAGTAATCCAACTACTGTTGAAAATTATGTTCCGATGGAGAAGAAGGTTGTTGAAGTTGGGACTAAAGGTGATGTGGTTTTTACTAAAGTCGGAAACGATGTT
>NZ_VMLI01000037.1:0-831 GCF_013276625.1 Streptococcus sp. 9903
ACTGGTACTAATGGATTTCCATCTGGTGTCTTAGGTGTATAACCTGGCACATATGGAATCACTGGTACATTTGGTGTAGTAGGATCCGTTGGATCTCCAGGTCTTGTTGGATCAGTCGGATTGTTTGGATATGGTTTTGGATCGAAATTCGTTCCTTCTGGTGGTGTTACACCTGTTGGTGGTGTTAATACCCATGATCCTAACTTCGTATATACCACATTTAGGTTTTGATTTTCAGAGGCTGCTGTTAAGTTTGTACTTGCTGCTACTCTTGTTCCATCTGTTGATACCAAATTACCTTGTGAGTCTTGATTTGATTTTAAGATGTATCCTTTTACTACTGGTGATGTTACTTCATCGAATGTTGTGTCATTATCTTTAGCTGTCCATTCTCCATAAGTAATCTCACCTGTTACTACGTTAATCTTAGCTTCACGTGTAAAGGTTACTTTGTCAGTTTTCGACTCAGTAGTTTCTTTACCGTTATCCGTATATGTTAGCTTAGTTCCTGATTCGTCAACATAATTAATTGTACGTGTTACTTCTTTTGTAGTTTCCGCGTTCTTAACTTTATTGATTAATTCCTCTGTCCATACTGGTGTTTTTGGATCAACAGGAGTATTAGGAACTACCGGCACATCTGGATCAATTGGTTTTCCAGGTTTAAGTGGTTTTTCTGGTGTTGGCGGTGTTACTGGTACAAGTTTTTCATGTACTTTCAACGTTACTGTTTGTGTTGGATCTTGACCTTCTGTATCCTTATCTTTATCGAATTTGTTATTAATATAGTTGACTACTTCATCTCTATTATCAATCACATATCCGCGTTTT
>NZ_VMLI01000038.1:0-1402 GCF_013276625.1 Streptococcus sp. 9903
TCAATTGGTTTTCCAGGTTTAAGTGGTTTTTCTGGTGTTGGCGGTGTTACTGGTACAAGTTTTTCATGTACTTTCAACGTTACTGTTTGTGTTGGATCTTGACCTTCTGTATCCTTATCTTTATCGAATTTGTTATTAATATAGTTGACTACTTCATCTCTATTATCAATCACATATCCGCGTTTTTCTAACTCTGCTATTTTAGCTGTTACTGATTCAGTTGGAATTTGATCTCCAGTTTTACCATTGATAGTTACATTATCTTTTGGTAATGGTGTTTCTGTTTTCTTATCACCCTCACCTTCAACCTTAACCACTTTCACCAATGCTTTTTGTGGATTTCCTTCATAAGTAATCGGCGTATCCTCTCCTGGTTTGGTTGGTACTTTTGGTGGAATGTATCCTTGTGTCGGATCAGTTGGCACTTTTGGTACTAACGGTGTTTCACCAATCTTCGGTGTATATCCTGGTACATATGGAATTACTGGTACATTAGGATCCGTTGGTTCTCCAGGCTTAGTTGGATCTGTTGGATTATTTGGATATGGAATTGGCGTTGGTTTGTCTTTTCCTGGCTCATTCGGTATCCATGATCCTAACTTAATATACGCTACCTTAACATTTTGATTTTCAGATGCTTCTGTTAAGTTTTCACTTGCTGCTACTCTTGTTCCATCTGCTGATACTAACCCATTTTGCGCATCTTGATTAGCTTTTAAGATGTATCCCTTAACCACAGGTGATGTTACTTCGTCAAATGTTGTATCATTCGATGTCCATGCTACATTAGGATCAACAACGTCACCCGTTACGACATTAACTTTCAAACTACGAGTAAATGTTACTTTGTCTGTTGCTTTGTTAGCTACTTCTTTGTCTGTACCATCTTCTACATAAGTTATTGTACGTGTAACATGTTTAGTCGTTGTCAGTTTATCAATTAATTCTTTCGTCCATTTTGGTCCGTTTGGATTTTCTGGATCAATTGGTTGTCCTGGTTCTGGTTTTGGATTGTCGTCACCTTGTGGATTTGTTGGTTCAAATGGTGGGACATCTACCACTTTTGGTTTCACTGTTACTTCGAAAGTTTGATCAACTGTTTTATCTTTATCGAAATTTCTACCTGTCTCTGTTGTGAATCCGTCAGTTACTAATTCATATCCAAGAACTTTCAATTCTGCAAGCTTATTCGCTGTTGTATAGTTAATTGTAGTTCCCGAATCACCTGTTAATTCTTCTGTATGAAGAACTGTAGTTGTTCCTTCAACAACATATTTTACTATAGCTTTTTGAGTATCTGCTTCATACGTAATCGGCGTATCATTACCTGGTGTTGTTGGTACTGGTGGCACCTTGTATCCACTTTCTGGATTATTTGGATCTACTGGTACTAATGGATTTC
>NZ_VMLI01000039.1:0-733 GCF_013276625.1 Streptococcus sp. 9903
ATGTATCGGGAAGACAGGATTCGAACCTGCGACACCTTGGTCCCAAACCAAGTACTCTACCAAGCTGAGCTACTTCCCGAGTTAAAAAGAAAAATGCACCCTAGAGGAGTCGAACCTCTAACCGCCTGATTCGTAGTCAGGTACTCTATCCAGTTGAGCTAAGGGTGCTCATTATATTATGCCGAGGACCGGAATCGAACCGGTACGATCGTTACCAATCGCAGGATTTTAAGTCCTGTGCGTCTGCCAGTTCCGCCACCCCGGCCTCTCTAAGCGAACGACGGGATTCGAACCCGCGACCCCCACCTTGGCAAGGTGGTGTTCTACCACTGAACTACGTTCGCACTGTTTTCTTCTATCTAAAAATGCCGGCTACATGACTTGAACACGCGACCCTCTGATTACAAATCAGATGCTCTACCAACTGAGCTAAGCCGGCTCATTTATTATATCTTAATGCGGGTTAAGGGACTTGAACCCCCACGCCGTTAAGCGCCAGATCCTAAATCTGGTGCGTCTGCCAATTCCGCCAAACCCGCAGATATGACCCGTACTGGGCTCGAACCAGTGACCCATTGATTAAAAGTCAATTGCTCTACCAACTGAGCTAACGAGTCTAAAATAACTTCCGTTATCTTAAACGGTCCCGACGGGAATCGAACCCGCGATCTTCGCCGTGACAGGGCGACGTGATAACCGCTACACTACGGGACCTTTGGGAGTTAACGGGATC
>NZ_VMLI01000004.1:0-62365 GCF_013276625.1 Streptococcus sp. 9903
TGAACCTGCAAACCCAGCTGAAGAAACACCAGCACCAAGCAAACCTTCTGAAGATGCTAAGGTTGAAGATCTTCAAAATAAAGTAGCTGATTTAGAAAAAGAAGTAGCTGACTTAGAAAAATTAGTAGCTGACAATGAAAATAATCCAGACGCAGTTGACTATGTTACTGCAGCTAAAGAAAAATTAGAAGCTAAGAAAGCTGACTTAGAAAAAGCTGAAGATGAACTAGACGGAAAACTTAAGAGATTAGAACCAACAGAAGAAAATAAAATCTTAGACGAAATCGATAAAGTTAAAGAGGAAATCAAAGACGCTGAAGAAAATGAAGGCGTTGAAGATTACTATAAAGAAGGTTTAAAAAACCGTTTAGCTGATTTAGAAGAAGCTTTAAAAATCTTAGCAGGCAACGAATCTGAAGTTTTAGATCAAAAAGAAGATAAAAAAGTTCTAAAAGTTACACGCTATGTCGATATTGATACTAATGCTGATATTTTGAATGCTGAAGAAGGTCATTTCAAAGGTAAACCAATTGCAGGTTATACTTTTGTGAAATTTATTGATGAAGATGGTATTATTACTAACTACTACAGAAAAGTAGATGGAAATTATAATAAGGGACCTCAAATAGAACAACAGTCAGGTAGAAATGGTGGAGATTACCCTGGTGACCGTTATATTATTAACAAACCAACACAAACACCAGCTTCAACTCCAGCAGACTCATCAGGTTCAACAACACCGTCTACACCAGCAAATGAGACACCTGCAACACCAGCTCCTGGAGCAGATACTCCTGCTGCACCAGCTCCTGGAGCAGATACTCCTGCTGCACCAGCAGCTGAAGCCCCAGCAACGGCAGCACCAGCAGTAGCAGGTACTAGCCAAGATAACACTTATCAAGCTCCAGCTGCAAAAGCAGATGATAAGAAAGAACTTCCAAATACTGGTGGAAAAGATAATGTTGCAATTGCATCATTAGGATTCCTAGGATTACTCCTTGGTGCCCTTCCATTTGCTAAACGCAAAAACTAATTTCTATAAATTTTTATCAACTATAGTGGGTTGATAAAAAACTGATATTTGGAGAGGACAGCCTTTGTCTGTCTTCTCCATTTTCATAATGAGATGCATAATATCAAGGATTTTGTTCCCTAATATTATGCGTTTTTTATTTTGTTGTACCAAGAAAAGTTCTTCTCTATTGTAAATCATTCATATTTTTTGTGAAATTCACACAATCTACTCACATTTTTTAAAAAATTAAAAAAAGTTGATGAACAAGAAAGCGCTTTATTTTGTATACTAGTTAGTGTAAAGAGGAAACATCCTCAAGATCTTTATCAGGAGGACAGCACATGTCACAAGAAAAATACATCATGGCCATTGATCAGGGAACTACAAGTTCTCGTGCCATTATTTTCAACAAAAAAGGGGAAAAGGTCAGCTCGAGTCAAAAAGAGTTTACTCAGATTTTCCCTCAGGCAGGTTGGGTAGAGCACAATGCCAATGAAATTTGGAACTCTGTTCAGTCAGTTATTGCGGGTGCTTTCATCGAAAGTGGTGTCAAGCCAAATCAAATCGAAGCAATCGGGATTACCAACCAACGTGAAACAACTGTTGTCTGGGATAAGAAAACAGGGCTCCCTATCTATAACGCTATCGTTTGGCAATCACGCCAGACAGCACCTCTGGCTGAACAACTAAAAAGCCAAGGTTATGTGGAAAAATTCCATGAAAAAACTGGTTTGATTATCGATGCTTACTTCTCAGCGACCAAGGTTCGTTGGATTTTGGACCATGTAGAAGGCGCTCAAGAGCGAGCAGAAAAAGGGGAATTGCTCTTTGGTACCATCGATACGTGGTTGGTTTGGAAATTGACTGACGGTGCGGCTCACGTGACGGACTACTCAAACGCAGCTCGTACCATGCTTTATAACATTAAAGAACTTAAATGGGATGATGAGATTTTGGAAATTCTCAACATTCCTAAGGCTATGCTTCCGGAAGTTCGTTCTAACTCTGAAATCTACGGTAAGACAGCCCCATTCCATTTCTACGGTGGAGAAGTCCCAATCTCAGGTATGGCTGGTGACCAACAGGCAGCCCTCTTTGGACAGTTGGCCTTTGAGCCTGGTATGGTCAAGAATACTTATGGAACAGGTTCTTTCATCATCATGAATACTGGTGAAGAGATGCAGTTGTCTGAGAACAACCTCTTGACAACCATTGGTTACGGTATCAATGGCAAGGTTTACTATGCCTTGGAAGGTTCTATCTTCATCGCAGGAAGTGCCATTCAGTGGCTTCGTGACGGTCTTCGCATGGTAGAGAACTCACCAGAATCTGAAAAATACGCTCGTGATTCTCACAATGATGATGAAGTTTATGTAGTTCCAGCCTTTACAGGACTAGGAGCACCATACTGGAACCAAAATGCTCGTGGCTCTGTCTTTGGTTTGACTCGTGGAACAAGTAAGGAAGACTTTATCAAGGCAACTCTTCAATCTATCGCTTATCAAGTGCGTGACATCATCGACACCATGCAAGTGGATGCTCAGACAGCTATCCAAGTCTTGAAGGTGGATGGTGGTGCAGCTATGAACAACTTCCTCATGCAGTTCCAAGCTGACATTTTGGGAATCGATATCGCACGTGCCAAAAACTTGGAAACAACAGCTCTAGGTGCGGCCTTCCTAGCAGGTTTGTCAGTAGGCTACTGGAAAGACTTGGATGAGTTGAAACTCTTGAACGAGACAGGAGAACTTTTTGAGCCATCGATGAACGAATCGCGCAAGGAACAACTCTACAAGGGCTGGAAGAAGGCTGTGAAAGCAACGCAAGTCTTTGCGGAAGTAGACGACTAATACTGGCAGAATAAAGCGACTCAGTTAGAAAGTGTGTAAATATGGAATTTTCAAAGAAAACACGTGAATTATCAATTAAAAAAATGCAGGAACGCACCCTGGACCTCTTGATTATTGGGGGAGGAATCACAGGGGCTGGTGTAGCCTTGCAGGCGGCAGCCAGTGGTCTTGAGACTGGTTTGATTGAAATGCAGGACTTCGCAGAAGGGACATCTAGCCGTTCAACTAAATTGGTTCACGGAGGACTTCGTTACCTTAAGCAATTTGACGTAGAAGTGGTCTCAGATACAGTTTCTGAACGTGCAGTGGTTCAACAAATTGCCCCACACATTCCAAAACCGGACCCAATGCTCTTACCAGTTTACGATGAAGATGGAGCAACCTTCAGCCTCTTCCGTCTTAAAGTAGCCATGGACTTGTACGACCTCTTGGCAGGGGTTAATAACACGCCAGCTGCCAACAAGGTTTTGAGCAAGGATCAAGTCTTGGAACGCCAGCCAAACTTGAAGAAAGAAGGCTTGGTAGGAGGTGGAGTTTATCTTGACTTCCGTAACAACGATGCGCGTCTCGTGATTGAAAATATCAAACGTGCTAACCAAGACGGTGCCCTCATTGCTAACCACGTGAAGGCAGAAGGTTTCCTCTTTGACGAAAGTGGCAAGATTACAGGTGTTGTAGCTCGTGATCTCTTGACAGACCAAGTCTTTGAAATCAAGGCGCGTCTGGTGATTAACACAACAGGTCCTTGGAGCGACAAGGTGCGTAATTTGTCTAATAAGGGAACACAATTCTCACAAATGCGTCCAACTAAGGGAGTTCACTTGGTAGTGGATTCAAGTAAGATCAAGGTTTCACAGCCAGTTTACTTTGACACAGGTTTGGGTGACGGTCGTATGGTCTTTGTTCTCCCACGTGAAAACAAGACTTACTTTGGTACAACTGATACAGATTACACAGGTGATTTGGAACATCCAAAAGTGACTCAGGAAGATGTAGATTACCTACTTGGCATTGTCAACAACCGCTTCCCAGAAGCCAACATTACCATTGATGATATAGAAAGTAGCTGGGCAGGTCTTCGTCCATTGATCGCAGGCAATAGCGCTTCTGACTACAATGGAGGAAATAACGGAACCATCAGTGATGAAAGCTTTAACAACTTGATTGCGACTGTTGAATCTTATCTCTCTAAAGAAAAAACGCGTGAAGATGTTGAGTCTGCTGTCAGCAAGCTTGAAAGCAGCACCTCTGAGAAACATTTGGACCCATCTGCAGTTTCTCGTGGTTCGAGCTTGGACCGTGATGATAATGGTCTCTTGACTCTTGCTGGTGGTAAAATCACAGACTACCGTAAGATGGCTGAAGGAGCTATGGAGCGCGTGGTTGGCATCCTCAAAGCAGAATTTGACCGTAGCTTTAAACTCATCAATTCTAAGACTTACCCTGTTTCAGGTGGGGAATTGAACCCAGCAAATGTAGATTCAGAAATCGAAGCCTTTGCTCAACTTGGAGTGTCACGTGGTTTGGATAGCAAGGAAGCTCATTATCTGGCAAATCTCTACGGTTCAAATGCACCGAAAGTCTTTGCCCTTGCTCACAGCTTGGAACAAGCACCAGGACTCAGCTTGGCAGATACCTTGTCCCTTCACTATGCAATGCGCAATGAGTTGGCTCTTAGCCCAGTTGACTTCCTCCTTCGTCGTACCAACCACATGCTCTTTATGCGTGATAGTTTGGATAGCATCGTTGAGCCAGTTTTGGATGAAATGGGACGCTTCTATGACTGGACAGAAGAAGAAAAAGCAACTTACCGTGCGGATGTCGAAGCGGCTCTCGCTAACAACGATTTAGCAGAATTAAAAAATTAAGAAAAAATAAAAGAGGTGGCGGGCAGGACTCCTAGTCTACCCTCTCCTCCTTTTTAATGGAGACAGAAAGATGATGAATGAATTATTTGGAGAATTTTTAGGGACTTTAATCCTGATTCTTCTAGGAAATGGTGTTGTTGCAGGTGTGGTTCTTCCTAAAACCAAGAGCAACAGCTCAGGTTGGATTGTGATTACTATGGGTTGGGGGATTGCAGTTGCAGTTGCAGTCTTTGTATCTGGCAAGCTCAGTCCAGCTCATTTAAACCCAGCTGTGACCATTGGTGTAGCCTTAAAAGGTGGTCTGCCTTGGGCATCGGTATTCCCTTATATCCTAGCCCAGTTCGCAGGGGCTATGCTGGGTCAGATTTTGGTTTGGTTGCAATTCAAACCGCATTATGAGGCAGAAGAAAATGCAGGCAATATCCTAGCAACCTTCAGTACTGGGCCAGCCATCAAAGATACTGTATCAAACTTGATTAGTGAAATCCTAGGAACTTTTGTATTGGTATTGACAATCTTTGCTTTGGGTCTTTACGATTTTCAGGCAGGTATCGGAACCTTTGCAGTGGGGACTTTGATTGTCGGTATCGGTCTATCACTAGGTGGGACAACAGGCTATGCCTTGAACCCTGCGCGTGACCTCGGTCCTCGTATCATGCACAGCATCTTGCCAATTCCAAACAAGGGAGACGGAGACTGGTCTTACGCTTGGATTCCTGTTGTGGGACCTGTTATTGGTGCAGCCTTGGCCGTGCTTGTGTTCTCACTTTTCTAATTTATACTCAATGAAAATCAAAGAGCAAACTAGGAAATTCGCCGCAGGCTGTACTTGAGTACGGCAAGGCGACGTTGACGCGGTTTGAATTTGATTTTCGAAGAGTATTAGAAAACAATTATTTTGATAGAGCTTAGGCAAGAGCCCAATTTCAGCAAAAAATGAAGTAAATCTTCTCATAATAAAACGCATCATATCAAGTTTTCAACACCTGATATGATGCGTTTTTATGATTTTTAAGACTTTTTCTCCAGTATCTTTTTTCGATTGAAGATGTAAGTATTTTAGTAACTAATTTCTTAGTACTAGCCAACAACGATAATCATAATTCCTCCCAAAATTAGGAATAATAAAGGCAATAATTTTTGTTTTTTCATGTGAAATACCTCACTTTTATTTTCTTCTATTTTATGCTAAAATATTAAAAATCAAAAACTGTTCCCATATATGCTTGTTGGAGAGATATTATGAAAAAATTTGGAGAAATTTTTAAAAAGTTTCGAGAATCTAGAGGGTTTCGCTTAAAAGATGTCGAAAAAGCTGGTATATCAACATCACAGCTCTCACGTTTTGAAAAGGGAGAGACTGATTTAACCATTTCAAAATTTATGGCTATTTTGGATGAAATTAACATGCCTATTGATGAATTTATGTATGCTGTTCATGATTTTCATCGTGATGAACTGAACGAACTCTTATCAAAGATTAGGCATTTTGTATCAAATCATGATGTTGATGGGTTGAAAAAACTACTTTATTCTCAGATGGAGTCAGATTCTAAACAAGAGAAATTTCATAAGCTTAACATTATTTTATTAAAAATTCGTTTACAAGATTTATCTGGAGAAGCTTATTATTCTGGTGATGATTTATCTTATCTAACTGACTATCTCTTTAGTGTTGAATACTGGGGATACTATGAATTATTGATTTTTTCAAATACTTTAGATGTCCTAAAACACGATGTCTTTATGGTTTTGGCTAGAGAGATGTCCAGACGTTCTGATTTTTATAAAGAAATTCCTAATAATAGACGACTGATTTCATCTATGCTATTGAACGGATATATCACATGTATTGAAAGAGGAAAATTTCTTGATGCTTTGTATTTTGAAAAACGACTAAACCAATGCTTTTTCACTGAAACTGAAATTTATGAACGGCTGGTATTCCAGTATGCCCAATATCTATATCGCTATAAAAAAGAGACGGATTGCAAAGCAATTATTGAAATGAGGAAGTGTATTGGAGCAATGAAATTAGCGGGAAGTAACCATTTGGCAAAGAATTATGAGGGACATTTAGAAAAAATTTTAGCAGATAAAGGGTAGTGTGCAGATATGGGAAAGGAAGTATCTCGAAATAATATTTTGGTAGAATTGTCTTTAGAAATTTCAATTACAGTTGTTTTATCAGTTCATTGTATTTGAGCGATAGGATTTTTCGAAGTTGTCACCATAATTATGAATTTTGAGGTATTTAATATGCAAGTTCTATCTCCATATATTTTAAGAAAGAAAAGTGAAACAGGAGAATTATTTTTCAATAGTAAAAATAATCACTCTTAATAAACAGCATCATATATAGGTTAATTAAATTATTGTATAGTCTCAGTTGGAGTTAATTTGTTTATAACTTTTAGACTGAGGCTTTTATATCTATTCGCTTTCTTTTAGATAGGCTTATTTATGAAATTTCTAAAATACATTAAAACTAATATTTTTATCTATTTTTTAATAGGAGTGCTTTTGAATAGCGGGATGGCTCTAATAAAGCCATTGTTATTGGATAAGCTATTGAATATTCGTGAAGAGCAACTTACAATTGGTACAATTTCATACTTTGTTTTATATGGCCTGTGTTTACACCTGTTTTTTTATAGCACGATGTTGCTAGCAAATTTTGTTAGTAATAATCTGCAACGTCATCTTCAAATTCGTTTAAAAGATCAGCTTATTAAGAAATTATTTTTGAAAGAAAACTTTGTATATGATGAAAAAGTTTCAATTGTTACACAAGATATGGAACTGCTCTATAATCGCTTCTTTTTACCCTTGGATATGATAGTTGGAAGAGTTTTTATACTTTGTACAACGATTGTTTTTATTTTGGTGCAAAATTTTTGGCTTGGTATTGTTTTTATCGTGTTCTCTTTTCTTCGACCATTACCTCAATGGGTAATGAATAATCGTTTAATGAAAAGTGGTGCAAATTTTTCGGAAATGCAAAAAGCTTTTCATCTATCTGTAGGAGATTTTTTTAAGGGAGCAGATACGATATATTTTTATGGCGCTAGTAAAGAAAACTTTGCTAAGATGAGAAAAAACAACGAGTGTTACGAGAATGCTCGTTGGAAAAATGAATGGACTAGCAATGTCGTTTATTTTTTCAATGGTCCTTTAGAATTCCTTAGTCAGGTACTACCTCTTGCACTTGGTCTTTTATTACAAAAGAGCGGTATAGAGTTAACAACAGCTAGTTTGGTCTCTATGTATATAGCTACAATGAATCTTAGCGGACCTATTCAAAGAATTATGTATAGCATATCTGATATACAGCGATCGCAAACAGTGAAAGAAAAAATATTTTCATTATTGGAAGAATCTTGTTTAGAAACATCATATCCGACAGTCGAATCTTTAGCTGAGCTAGTTTTGGAGGGCGTTTCAAAACAGGTTGGAGAGCAAGTGCTCTTTTATGATTTGTCACTTAGATTAACTAAGCCAAGTAAAGTTTTAATAAAGGGAGCTAGTGGTACCGGAAAGTCAACTCTCCTACAGTTGGTAGCAGGAAAGATAAGTCCGAATAGTGGTAGAATTATCGTACGTGATAAATCAGGTCGAGAATTTACTCATTATCAAGGGAATGTCGCTTATATCTCTCAGAATCCATTTTTCAGACATGGGACAATCCGAGAAAATTTAACATTAGGACAGGAGATTTCAGATAAAGAATTACTCTGTTGCCTAGAACAAGTTGGATTAACGAATGAAATCACCAATATCTTGGATTATCAACTGATAAACAATGGAGAAAACATTTCAGGCGGACAACGTTTACGACTTGAATTAGTTCGCTGTCTGCTTCGACAAAAAGACATTGTGTTGGCGGATGAGGTTACATCATCCTTAGACAAGGACAATGCATATCAAGTGCGCCAGTTACTTTTGCAGTTGCCTATCATTTTGATTGAAGTTGCTCATCATATTGATTCAGAAACGGTTTATAATCAAGTAATTGATTTGGGAAAATATAGAATAAAATAAATAGACTTGTTTGGCATCTTGTCAGCTATAATATATATGCTATATTATGGATTGTTTTAGCTGATTTAAAGATGTGAAACCTAAAAACGATGGCTAAGTTGGAATGTTAAAAATTCAATTTCTGACCACCTAATCTTGTGTCAAATAGTTATCAAACAAAGTCTACTATACCATTTATCAGTTAAATATTTTTATGTTATAGGAGAGCTACATGTCTAATTCATTTGTCAAGTTGTTAGTCTCTCAATTGTTTGCAAATTTAGCAGATATTTTCTTTAGAGTAACAATCATTGCTAACATATACATTATTTCAAAATCAGTAATTGCCACATCACTAGTTCCCATTTTAATAGGGATATCCTCTTTTGTTGCGAGTCTTTTAGTTCCTTTGGTTACTAAAAGGTTAGCGCTAAATAGGGTTTTATCTTTATCCCAATTTGGAAAGACTATATTATTATCAATACTGGTAGGGATGTTTATACTAATGCAATCAGTAGCGCCTTTGGTGACCTATCTGTTTGTTGTTGTAATTTCCATATTAGATGGTTTTGCAGCACCTGTTTCCTATGCTATTGTGGCCACGCTATGCGACCGATTTGGGTAAGGCTAATTCAGCCTTATCAATGAGTGGTGAAGCTGTTCAATTGGTGGGTTGGGGATTAGGTGGACTCTTATTTGCAACAATTGGTCTCTTACCTACCACGTTTATCATTTTAATCTTGTATATCATTTCTAGCTTTCTGATGTTATTTCTTCCTAAGGCTGAAGTGGAGGTGTTAGAGTCAGAAACTAATCTTGAAATTTTGTTCAAAGGTTGGAATTTAGTTACTAGAGATCCTAGATTAAGACTTTTTGTATCAGCAAATTTATTGGAAATTTTTTCAAATACGATTTGGGTTTCTTCCATTATGCTTGTTTTTGTAACTGAGTTATTAAATAAAACGGAAAGTTACTGGGGATATTCTAATACAGCATACTCTATTGGTATTATAATTAGTGGCTTAATTGCTTTTAGGCTATCTGAAAAGTTCCTTGCTGCTAAATGGGAAAGTATTCTTTTTCCTCTTGTAGCTATGGCAATAGTGACACTGACTATTCTATATTTTCCAAACGCACAGATGTTTTTATTATTGTCAGCTTTAGTTGGTATGTTATCGCAACTAAAAGAAGTTCCTGAAACTGTATTTCTTCAGGAAACAGTAGAGGAAAATCATTTGGTTAATGTCTATTCCGTTCTTGAAGTGATTTCGACACTAGCATTTTCAGTGTTTGTTTTGCTAATGAGCTATATTACTGAGAGTTTTGGTATTAGCATCAGTTTTTGGCTATCAGCCATTTGTCTGATGATAGAAGCTATTTTAATTTATATCAGACGAGATTATTTTAAATAAGAGACTGGTTAAAAAGTCTTGAAAAATTAGAAAAGCGCATAGTATCAGGTGTTGAAAAACTTGATATTGTGCGTTTTATTATGGAAAGATTCCCTTCATTGTCTCCTGAAATGGAGTTTTTGCCCAGGATCACTCTATTTGAAATATACATAGAAAAACCGCATAATTCTTAAAATAAACTGAAATCTAGTGAAAATGTACGGTAAACAATTGAAAAACTAGTCTATAAAGTGGTACAATAGTAGAAAAATACTATAGTAAGAGTCTATCTTATTTAGCAAAAATTACAGAAATGAATGGTTTTTCTTGATGAAACAGAGAAAAGAATTGTACCTCTTTCTTGGTCGGACAGCCTTGTATTTTCTTATCTTTCTAGGGCTGCTTTACTTCTTTAGCTATCTTGGTCAGGGTCAAGGAAGCTTTATCTATAATGAATTTTAACTTGAAGGAGAATCCCTATTGTGTCAAATAAACCAATAGCAGATATGATTGAAACCATTGAGCATTTTGCTCAGACCCAGCCTAGCTATCCTGTCTATAATGTTTTGGGGCAGGAACACACTTATGGCGATTTAAAGGCTGATTCGGATAGTTTGGCTGTAGCCATTGACCAACTAGGCTTGCCTGAGAAGTCTCCTGTGGTTGTTTTTGGTGGCCAAGAATATGAAATGTTGGCAACCTTTGTAGCGCTGACTAAGTCAGGTCACGCCTACATTCCAATTGATAGCCATTCGGCCTTGGAGCGAGTTTCGGCTATTTTAGAAGTTGCAGAGCCAAGTTTGATTATTGCCATTTCAGACTTTCCATTGGGGCAGGTTTCTACACCGATGATGACTCTGGATCAGGTTCAAGAAGCCTTTGCTCAAGGGACTAGCTATGAGATCACGCATCCAGTCAAGGGCGATGATAACTACTACATTATCTTTACTTCTGGTACGACGGGTAAGCCAAAGGGAGTGCAGATTTCACATGATAATCTCCTCAGCTTTACCAACTGGATGATTACGGACAAGGAATTTGCGACGCCAAGTCGTCCGCAAATGCTGGCTCAGCCACCTTATTCTTTTGATCTGTCTGTCATGTATTGGGCACCGACATTAGCACTTGGTGGTACACTTTTCGCTCTTCCTTCAGCTATTACTCAGGACTTTAAGCAACTCTTTGCGACCATCTTTTCATTGCCAATCGCTATCTGGACATCAACGCCTTCTTTTGCGGATATGGCCATGTTGTCAGAAGACTTTAATAGTGAGAAAATGCCTGGAATCACGCATTTCTACTTTGATGGTGAAGAATTGACGGTTAAAACGGCTCAAAAACTACGTGAGCGTTTCCCAAATGCCCGTATCATCAATGCCTACGGTCCAACAGAAGCTACAGTGGCTCTGTCAGCCGTTGCTGTGACAGGCGAGATGTTAGCGACTCTCAAACGTCTACCAATCGGCTATACCAAGGCTGATTCTCCAACCTTTATCATTGACGAGGAAGGAAATAAATTGCCAAATGGTGAACAGGGAGAAATCATTGTTTCTGGACCAGCTGTTTCAAAAGGTTATATGAACAATCCTGAAAAAACAGCAGAAGCCTTCTTTGAGTTTGAAGGTCTGCCAGCCTATCATACAGGCGATGTGGGAACTATGACAGATGAAGGCTTGCTTCTCTACGGCGGACGCATGGACTTCCAGATTAAGTTTAACGGTTACCGCATTGAGTTAGAAGATGTCTCTCAAAACCTCAATAAGTCTCGCTTTATCGAGTCTGCTGTCGCAGTACCGCGCTATAATAAGGACCACAAGGTACAAAATCTGTTGGCCTATGTCATCTTAAAAGATGGTGTCCGTGAACAGTTTGAGCGTGATATCGATATTACCAAGGCTATCAAGGAAGACTTGACAGATATTATGATGTCTTATATGATGCCGTCCAAATTTCTTTACCGAGACAGTTTGCCACTGACTCCAAATGGAAAGATTGACATCAAAGGATTGATTAACGAGGTGAATAAGAGATGATGGAGTTCTTTCAACAGCTTCCTCATTTAGAGCCATATGGCAATCCTCAGTATTTTGTCTATGTGATTGTTGCAACCTTGCCCATCTTTATCGGCCTCTTTTTCAAGAAACGATTCGCCTGGTACGAGGTATTGGTTAGTCTCTTCTTTATCGTTACCATGCTGGTAGGTGGGAAGACTAACCAATTGGCTGCCTTGGGTATTTACCTTTGTTGGGAAATATTGCTCGTACTCTTCTACAAGCATTATCGAAAAAGTAAGGATGGCAAGTGGGTCTTCTACCTAGTTAGCTTTCTATCCCTCCTTCCGATTATCTTTGTCAAGGTGCAGCCAGCTATCAATGGAACGCAGTCTTTGCTTGGGTTCTTGGGTATTTCTTACCTGACCTTTCGTTCGGTTGGGATTATCATCGAGCTGAGAGATGGAGTGATTAAGGATTTTACCCTCTGGGAATTCCTCCGTTTTCTTCTCTTCATTCCGACCTTTTCAAGTGGCCCAATCGATCGCTTTAAGCGTTTTAATGAAAATTATCAGACCATTCCTGAGCGGGATGAGTTGATGGATATGTTGGATGAATCTGTTCGCTATATTATGTGGGGATTTTTGTACAAGTTTATCCTGGCTCATATTTTAGGAGAGACTTTGTTGCCTCCTCTGAAGAATCTAGCTTTGCAGTCAGGTGGCTTCTTTAACCCCTATGTTTTAGCGGTTATGTATACCTTTGGTATGGAGCTCTTCTTTGATTTTGCGGGTTACTCTATGTTTGCCTTAGCCATTTCAAATTTGATGGGAATTCGTAGCCCTATCAACTTTAACAAACCTTTTTTATCAAGGGATTTAAAGGAATTTTGGAATCGCTGGCACATGAGCCTCTCTTTCTGGTTCCGTGACTTTGTCTTTATGCGAATGGTGATGGTATTGACCAGAAAGAAGGTCTTTAAAAATCGTAATGTAACTTCAAGTGTGGCCTACATTGTAAATATGCTGATTATGGGATTTTGGCACGGTGTGACCTGGTACTACATCGCCTATGGGCTCTTTCATGGGATTGGACTGGTCATCAATGACGCTTGGGTTCGTAAGAAAAAAACGCTCAATAAGGAACGGAAAAAAGCAGGGAAGCCTGCTCTACCTGAGAATCGCTGGATTCAGTTGCTTGGCATGGTTATCACCTTCCATGTCGTCATGCTGTCATTCTTAATCTTTTCTGGATTTTTGAATGATTTATGGTTTAAAAAATAAAGGAAATAAAATATGGATATCAAATCAGAAGTTATCGAAATTATTGATGAGTTGTTTATGGAAGATGTTTCTGACATGATGGATGAAGATCTTTTTGATGCAGGTGTCTTGGATAGTATGGGAACGGTTGAGTTGATTGTAGAGATTGAGAACCGTTTTGACATTCGTGTCCCTGTAACAGAGTTTGGTCGCGACGACTGGAATACAGCCAATAAAATCATAGCTGGTATTATGGAGCTACAAAATGCTTAAACGCTTATGGATGATCTTCGGACCGGTCTTGATAGCTGGTTTGTTGGTTTTTCTGCTCATTTTCTTTTATCCTACTGAGATGCGTCATAATCTAGGAGCTGAAAAGCGTTCAGCAGTGGCTACTACTATCGATAGTTTTAAGGAGCGAAGTCAAAAGGTCAGAGCACTATCTGATCCGAACATACGTTTTGTTCCCTTCTTTGGCTCTAGTGAATGGCTTCGTTTTGACGGTGCTCATCCTGCAGTCTTGGCTGAGAAGTATAATCGCTCCTACCGTCCGTATCTTTTAGGACAGAGGGGAGCTGCATCGCTTAACCAGTATTTTGGAATGCAACAGATGTTGCCACAGCTAGAGAATAAACAAGTTGTGTATGTTATCTCACCCCAGTGGTTCAGTAAATATGGCTATGAGCCAGCAGCTTTTCAGCAGTATTTTAATGGAGACCAGTTGACCAGTTTTCTGGAACATCAATCTGGAGATCAGGCTAGCCAATATGCGGCGACTCGCTTACTACAGCAGTTTCCTAACGTAGCTATGAAGGATTTGGTTCAGAAGTTGGCAAGTAAAGAAGAATTGTCGACGGCAGACAATGAAATGATTGAATTATTGGCTCGGTTTAATGAACGCCAAGCTTCCTTTTTTGGGCAGTTTTCAGTTAGAGGCTATGTCAATTATGATAAGCATGTAGTTAAGTATTTAAAGACCTTGCCAGACCAGTTTTCTTATCAAGCTATAGAAGATGTCGTTAAAGCAGATGCTGAAAAGAATACTTCCAATAATGATCTGGGAATGGAAAATTATTTCTATAATACGCAGATTAAGAAGGATCTGAAGAAATTAAAGGACTCTCAGAAAAGCTTTACCTATCTCAAGTCGCCAGAGTATAATGACTTGCAGTTGGTTTTAACACAGTTTTCTAAATCTAGGGTAAACCCGATTTTTATCATTCCACCTGTTAATAAAAAATGGATGGACTACGCTGGTTTACGAGAGGATATGTACCAACAAACGGTGCAGAAGATTCGCTACCAATTAGAAAGTCAAGGTTTTACCAATATAGCAGATTTTTCTAAGGACGGCGGGGAGCCTTTCTTTATGAAGGATACCATTCACCTTGGTTGGTTGGGTTGGTTGGCTTTTGACAAGGCAGTTGATCCTTTCCTATCCAATCCCACACCAGCTCCGACTTACCACTTGAATGAGCGCTTTTTCAGCAAAGATTGGGCGACATACGATGGAGATGTCAAAGAATTTCAATAGATCATGATATAGAAGAGTTCAAGAATGAAGCCTATTTTCACGTTTTTTCTTGACTCTTTTTTTGCTTGTGATATAATTAACTGGTAAATAAAATGTCAAAGAATAGTATTTTTCTCTTAAAAAAGAGAAGTCCAAAAGGAAAGGAGTCAGATATGAGACAGCTAGCGAAGGATATCGATGGCTTTTTGAATGAGGTGATTTTACAGGCGGAAAACCAACATGAAATCCTAATAGGTCATTGCACTAGTGAGGTGGCCCTGACCAATACCCAGGAGCACATTCTCATGCTTTTGTCGGAGGAATCTTTAACCAATTCAGAATTGGCCCGTCGTCTCAATGTCAGTCAGGCGGCAGTTACCAAGGCCATCAAGTCTTTGGTCAAGGAAGGGATGTTAGAAACATCTAAAGATCCGAAGGATGCGCGTGTGATTTTTTATCAGTTGACTGATTTGGCTCGTCCAATCGCTGAGGAGCACCATCATCACCATGAGCATACACTTTTAACCTATGAAGAAGTGGCGACTCAGTTTACTCCAAATGAACAAAAAGTGATCCAGCGGTTTTTGACTGCTTTAGTAGGAGAAATCAAATAATGAGATATATTACGGTAGAGGATTTATCCTTCTATTATGATAAGGAGCCTGTTCTTGAGCATATCAATTATAGTGTTGATAGTGGGGAATTTGTTACCTTGACTGGGGAAAATGGGGCAGCTAAGACGACACTGATCAAGGCCAGTCTTGGAATTCTCCAACCACGCATTGGTAGGGTGACCATTTCAAAGACAAATACGCAGGGTAAGAAATTGAGAATAGCTTACCTTCCTCAACAGATTGCCAGTTTTAATGCAGGTTTTCCAAGTACGGTTTATGAATTTGTCAAATCAGGTCGCTATCCGCGAAAAGGCTGGTTCCGTCGCTTGAATGCTCATGATGAGGAGCATATCAAGGCTAGTCTGGACTCAGTTGGCATGTGGGAACACAGAGACAAACGCTTGGGTTCTCTATCTGGAGGACAAAAGCAGCGAGCGGTAATCGCGCGTATGTTTGCTTCTGATCCAGATGTGTTTATCCTAGATGAGCCGACAACGGGGATGGATGCAGGAAGTAAAAACGAATTTTACGAACTCATGCATCACAGCGCCCATCATCATGGCAAGGCTGTTTTGATGATTACTCATGATCCTGAAGAAGTTAAGGACTATGCGGATCGCAATATTCATCTAGTTCGTAACCAAGACTCGCCATGGCGTTGTTTCAACGTTCATGAGAATGATCAGGAGGTGGGCCATGCTTAGTTTGTTATCTTATGACTTTATGCAACGTGCCTTTCTGGCGGTTATTGCCATGAGTCTTTTCTCGCCAGTTCTTGGAACCTTCCTCATCTTGCGCCGTCAGAGTTTGATGAGTGATACTCTTAGCCACGTCTCGCTTTCAGGTGTAGCCTTTGGTCTGGTACTAGGGATTTCTCCGACTATTTCAACTATTGCTATTGTCTTGATTGCGGCGGTTTTTTTGGAGTATCTCCGTACGGTTTACAAGAGCTTTATGGAAATCGGGACAGCTATTCTCATGTCAACAGGTCTGGCTGTTTCTCTGATTGTCATGAGCAAGGGAAAAAGCTCTAGTTCTATGAGTTTGGACCAGTATCTTTTTGGTTCAATCGTGACTATCAGCGAAGAACAGGTTATTTCCCTCTTTGTCATTGCGGCGGTTGTTTTGATTTTGACCTTCCTCTTCCTTCGTCCAATGTATATCTTGACCTTTGATGAGGATACGGCCTTTGTGGATGGCTTGCCAGTTCGTACCATGTCTATTCTTTTTAACATGGTAACAGGGGTGGCCATTGCCCTTATGATTCCTGCTGCAGGAGCTCTTTTGGTATCGACCATCATGGTCTTGCCAGCTAGTATTGCCCTGCGTCTGGGGAAAAACTTTAAATCGGTTATGCTGCTTGCCAGTGCTATTGGATTTTTGGGAATGGTAGCAGGACTTTACATTTCCTACTATGCAGAAACACCTGCCAGTGCAAGTATTACCATTATTTTTGTAACTGTTTTCTTGCTCATTAGTTTAGTAAGACGTTTTATCAAATAGGAGACTAAGATGAAAAAAATTAGCTTATTACTAGCCAGTCTATGTGCCTTGTTTTTAGTGGCTTGTTCCCATCAAAAACAGGCAGATGGCAAACTCAATATCGTGACAACCTTTTACCCTGTCTATGAATTTACCAAGCAAGTCGCAGGAGATACTGCTAATGTGGAACTCCTCATCGGTGCTGGGACAGAACCCCATGAATATGAACCCTCTGCCAAGGCAGTTGCCAAAATCCAAGACGCAGATACCTTCGTTTATGAAAATGAAAATATGGAAACATGGGTTCCTAAATTGCTAGATACTTTGGATAAGAAAAAAGTGAAAACCATCAAGGCGACAGGCGATATGTTGCTCTTGCCAGGTGGTGAGGAAGAAGAGGGAGACCATGACCATGGAGAAGAAGGCCATCACCATGAGTTTGACCCCCATGTTTGGTTATCACCAGTCCGTGCCATTAAACTTGTAGAGCACATCCGTGATAGCTTGTCAGCAGATTATCCTGATAAAAAAGAGACCTTTGAAAAGAACGCAGCTGCCTATATCGAAAAATTGCAAGCCTTGGATAAGGCTTATGCAGAAGGCTTGTCTCAAGCCAAACAAAAGAGCTTTGTGACTCAGCACGCTGCCTTTAACTATCTTGCTTTGGACTATGGACTCAAACAAGTCGCAATCTCAGGTCTTTCTCCAGATGCAGAACCATCAGCTGCTCGTTTGGCAGAGTTGACAGAGTACGTCAAGAAAAATAAAATTGCCTATATCTACTTTGAAGAAAATGCTTCACAAGCTCTTGCTAACACACTTTCAAAAGAAGCAGGTGTCAAAACAGATGTCCTCAATCCTTTAGAAAGTCTGACAGAAGAGGACACCAAGGCGGGAGAAAATTATATCTCTATCATGGAGAAAAACCTCAAAGCTTTGAAACAAACAACAGACCAAGAAGGCCCAGCAATCGAGCCTGAAAAGGCAGAGGATACCAAAACAGTTCAAAATGGTTACTTCGAGGATGCAGCTGTCAAGGATCGCACCTTGAGTGACTATGCAGGTAACTGGCAATCAGTTTATCCTTTCCTTGAAGATGGTACGTTTGACCAAGTCTTTGACTACAAGGCTAAGTTGACTGGTAAGATGACTCAGGCTGAATACAAGGCTTACTATACAAAAGGCTATCAGACAGATGTCACTAAGATCAACATTACTGATAATACTATGGAATTTGTTCAAGGTGGACAAAGTAAGAAATACACTTACAAGTATGTCGGCAAGAAAATCTTGACTTATAAGAAAGGCAATCGTGGTGTGCGCTTCCTCTTTGAAGCCACGGATGCGGATGCTGGACAGTTCAAGTATGTTCAGTTTAGTGACCACAATATCGCCCCAGTTAAGGCAGAACATTTCCATATTTTCTTTGGAGGCACAAGCCAAGAAGCCCTCTTTGAAGAAATGGATAACTGGCCAACCTATTACCCAGATAACCTATCTGGACAAGAAATCGCCCAAGAAATGTTGGCGCATTGATGAGAAACCGATTAGTTCATAGGAGCTAGTCGGTTTTTTGATACTAGATGGCTAACTTCATTATAGACCTTTCAGAATTTTAAACAATAAATAAAGCTCTTGAAATATCTGGGCTTATATGTTAGAATGATTTTATCGGATAAGGTTCATTAGAATACTACCCCCTAACTACTGCCATAGTTAAGGGGTGTTTTGGTATATTCTACAGGAATAGAAAAAGACCCTCTAAACTTTGTAGAGAGCCTTAAAAAATCAAAATAAAAAGATAACCCCAGGCACATAGGAATGCTCAACCTTTCAGTCTACCCCATTCTGGGACCCAGCGTTTATCCTTCACAAGTTATCTTATTGAGTCCATTATATCACACTTATGGAAAATGTAAAGAAATTTGTATAGTATTTTTAAATGAATTGATGAAAAATCAAATACCTTTCAGAACTAAGGAACTTTAAATAATAAATAAAACTCTTGAAATATCTGGGCTTATATGCTAGAATGTAGTTAGTGTATAAGGTTCATTAGAACACCAAAGCCCCTAACTACTGCCATAGTTAAGGGCTTTTTTGACGTATCTTAGCGATTTAACGGGTGTTGATAGGCTAGTCAGTCGGTCTACTTCTTACCATCTAGCCATTTGCAGACGAAATACAAGATAATTCCTGCTATAACATCCGCTATAATAGTAAGAGCAAGCTCAGGCATAAGGCTCATTAGTTTCACCTCCTCTCACGACCCCATAGGAACGTAATCGGTAACCGATGACCAAAATAGTATACCACACTAAATTTAGATCATCAAGGTCACTTAATGCTTGAACTATTGTAGATTATATGCTAGAATATAGTTAATTGATAAGGTTCATTAGAACACCAAAGCCCCTAACTAGTGCGATAGTTAAGGGCTTTTTTGACGTATCTTAGCGATTTAACGGGTGTTTATAGGCTAGTCACTCGGTTTACTCTTTACTATCTAGCCATCTGCAGACGAAATACAAGATAATTCCAGCTATAACATCCGCTATAATAGTAAGAGCGAGCTCTATGATAAGGCTCATTAGTTTCACCTCCTCTCACGAACCCATAGGAACGTAATCGGTAACCGATGACAAAAGTATTATACCACACTAAATTTAGATCATCAACCTCACTTAATGCTTGAACTATTGTAGATTATATGCTAGAATATAGTTAATTGATAAGGTTCATTAGAACACCAAAGCCCTTAACTATTGCCGTAGTTAAGGGCTTTTTTGACGTATCTTAGCGATTTAACGGGTGTTGATAGGCTAGTCAGTCGGTCTACTCCTTACTATCTAGCCATCTGCAGACGAAATACAAGATAATTCCAGCTATAACATCCGCTATAATAGTAAGAGCGAGCTCTATGATAAGGCTCATTAGTTTCACCTCCTCTCACGAACCCATAGGAACGTAATCGGTAACCGATGACAAAAATAGTATACCACAATAAATTTAGATCATCAACATTGCTTAATGCTTGAACTATTGGAGTGCGGTTCACTGTAATGATGTTTTTGTTATCCTATTAAAGGGTTAGCTGTTATTTGTTTTGTTTAGTTAGCCATAGCTTGAAAAGTTCAGATAGTACTTGGATAAATAACGGAGCTAGAAATATTCTGAGCAAGGTTTCTAATATATGTAACTTAAATTGATAGAAATTAGACGACAATAGGACAATTCATCTCTAATTATTGACATTTCAGGAAAAATCGCAGTAAAAACGGTACAGCCTTCTTTAAATGTGCTATAATACTAGAAAAATACTTGTGGAGGTTCCATTATGGCAATATTTTTCATGATTTTTCTGATTGTTTGTGTGCTCCTATTGGTGATAGTCACACTGAGTACGGTTTATGTGGTTCGTCAGCAGTCGGTGGCGATTATTGAACGCTTTGGGAAATACCAAAAGGTTGCCAATAGCGGTATTCATATTCGCTTGCCTTTTGGGATTGACTCGATTGCAGCGCGGATTCAGTTGCGTTTGCTGCAAAGTGATATTGTGGTTGAGACCAAGACCAAGGACAATGTGTTCGTTATGATGAATGTAGCGACTCAGTACCGTGTCAATGAACAGAGCGTGACAGATGCCTACTATAAACTTATGCGTCCAGAATCTCAGATTAAATCTTATATCGAAGACGCTCTTCGCTCTTCTGTTCCAAAATTAACCTTGGATGAATTGTTTGAGAAAAAAGATGAGATTGCCCTTGAAGTCCAACACCAAGTAGCAGAAGAAATGACTACTTACGGTTATATTATTGTGAAAACCTTGATTACCAAGGTCGAACCAGATGCAGAAGTCAAGCAATCTATGAATGAAATCAATGCGGCGCAACGTAAGCGGGTCGCAGCGCAAGAATTGGCGGAAGCTGATAAGATTAAAATCGTCACTGCAGCTGAAGCCGAAGCAGAAAAAGACCGTCTTCATGGTGTGGGGATTGCCCAACAACGTAAGGCGATTGTGGATGGATTGGCAGAGTCTATCACTGAACTCAAGGAAGCCAATGTTGGCATGACAGAAGAACAAATCATGTCCATCCTCTTGACTAACCAGTACTTGGATACCTTGAATACCTTTGCCTCTAAAGGAAATCAAACCATCTTTCTACCAAATACGCCAAATGGTGTGGATGATATCCGTACACAAATCTTGTCAGCCCTCCGTGCTGAGAAGAAATAATAGATTAAAGAGCTTGGCAACAGGCTCTTTTTGTATTGCGTTTGTTAAGAAAAGCAAAGAACATTGATATACATTTAACTAAAAATTATTGTATGTTGTTGCCCTTAACTTGGAATGATAAGGGAATAACTAGAAAGATTTGTGAATACAAACGATTTCTGATATACTAAATATACAGTAATAATGAATGATGGGAGATGGGATGAAAGAATTTCAATTTGAGAGAAAGCAGCGTTTTTCTTTGAGGAAATATGCAATAGGAGCTTGTTCAGTCTTGCTAGGAACGAGTTTATTTTTTGCTGGTATGGGTGCTCAACCTGTACAGGCTACAGAAACGAATTCAACACTAATTTCAAGTCATTATTTGGATGAGCAGGATTTATCTGAAAAGCTGAAATCTGAGTTGCAATGGTTTGAAGAAAATAAGATTGAGGTAAAAGAGGGAAAAGAATACTACTTTATCTATCGAAAATTAGCTACAAGATTACCAGAAACAGGTCTTTTTTCTAATGATGGGATGTTTATCTTGGGAGCAGGATTATTATTGCTTTCCTTCACTTTAATCAAGAGAAAAAAGGGAGCGTCTTACTTCCTTGTGACAGTCTTTGCTGTTGGTGGTTGGGGAGCATCCATCTCTGCTTTAGAAAATCTGGTAGAATTGCAACCAGCCCTTGTTAAGAGAGTAGAAGGTCAGTTTTTACCAAGTCCTGAAACAGTCCAAGGATATGAATTTACGGGATATTATTTGGTAAGAGATAGTGGTAGCAAGGAACTTTCTGTTGATAAAGTAGAGTCGCCAGCATTATCTCAAAAGGAGGACAGTTCAGAACCTCAATCTAAGAAGATTGTACCACAGACTGCATCTCATTTTAGCTCGACTGAAGATCTTGTGCAATCTCCTCAACCATCCTACGCAGTTGAGAAAATTGTTGAAGCTCCTGCAAGCAAACAAGCTCCTGCTGAAATTGGATCTATAGGTACTAAGGAAGAAGTTGCAGGAAATCCCCAAGTAGAACAACCGAAAGCAGAAGATAATAGTGATTATAAAACAAGTCCTGAGGAAGGTGTGTTAAATGCCACAGTAGAGAAACCAGAATTGCTAGTCACTACAGAGGAGGTTGCTTTCCAAACGATAGAACAAGAAGATGCAACCTTAGCTAAAGGGCAAACTAAAGTTGTTCAAGAAGGTGTTGTTGGTGAACGCACCATCTATACGGAAGTCACTATCGTTAATGGGGAAAAATCTAGTAAAGTTATAGAAAATATAATTACAAAAGAGCCGGTGGACAAGGTGATTGCAGTTGGGACTAAGGAAGAAGTTGCACCAAAATCTGAGGAAGGTAGACCAGTTCAACCTGAAAAAACTCCAATAGTAGAGAATGAAACAGAGACAAAACCAGCTGATGGAATAGGACAACCAAGACCAGGAGCAGAAGAAACGCCGGGTACAGAAGCAACACCAGGCGAGAAACAAACACCTGACAAACCCGAAGCCGAGCCGAAGCAACCAGATCCAGCAACCCCAGCCGTGGAATCAGGGGGTGAGGAAAATCAAACTCTTGCCCAACAAGGTACTGAGTCTAAGCAACCCTCTAAAGAAACTGCTGAGACCAAAGATTCTGATCCAGCAAGCCCAGTCGTGGAATCAGGACGCGAAGAAGATCAATCTCCTGCGGAACAAAAGGGTGAGGAGAACCAGCTGGAGAATTCAGTTGAGGGGGTAAAAGATGTTGGTGAGTCTGCCCCACAAGAACCCCAAAAACAACCAGAACAAACGCCTCCATCTCCAGAGGTCAACCCAAGTCAAGGAAACGAACCAGGACCAACTGCTCAGCCTGACCCCTTAGCTCCTCAAGATCAGTCAGATTCTCAGAAGAAACCAACTGTCCCAAGTCCAGTAACTAAAGAAAAAGTATTGGAATATAAAACAACATATAAAGCTTCACCAGCCTTAAATTACAAAGAGCAACGAGTAGAAGTAGTAGGCGAAAATGGTAAGGAAGTGACAACTACTTCTTACAGTTTTGATGAAAGTACTGGGAAAATAGTAGAAAACACTTCAACAAAGATAGAAAAACATCCAGTAGATAGAGTTGTTAAGGTTGGGAATGTAGAAGAAACAAGATCAACAGTCAAAAGAGGTGAACAGTTTGTTGCGGATGAGTCACTTGATAAAGGTGTCAAAGAAGTCAGAAATCAGGGTCAGGACGAAGAAACGACAACAATAAAAGTTTACAAAGTAAATGAACAAACAGGAGACTTAACTGAGCCGACTGTAACGACAAAAGTCGCTAAGTCAATGCAGGCGAAAATAACGGCAGTAGGAACTAAGTCTAAGGTTGAAATAAAGGATACTCCGTTTGAAACACGATATGTAGCAGATGAGACGCTAAGTTATAAGGAAAAAGTAGAAACACCGGGTGAAAAAGGGCGTACAGTATCAACTACAAAATACACAGTAAATCAAGAAACAGGAGCTATTTCAGAAGAAACTACAACAGAAAACACTCCAGCTAAAGACAAAATAGTAAAAGTTGGAAATGTAGAAAAGATAGTATCACCTATAGAAATTACAGAGGTGAAAAAAGACGTTCCTGAACTTCCGAAAGGAAAAGAAGTAGTTGAAGATGCAGGTGAGCAAGGGGAAACAACCGTCACTAAAACTTATGAAGTTAATCCGGAGACAGGAGAGTTATCAAATCCAGTAGAGAAGACTGAAACAACTAAAGCTATGCGACAAAAAGTAATCTTGGTTGGTACTAAAGAAGACAAACCACATCTATTGCCAGAAAATAGCGAGTTAGAAAATGCAGTGGATGTGACGGAAGCTAGTAGAGAAATGAAGTCTGTAGACTTCTTAACAGATGAAAACTTTAAAGCACAACTAACTCCGCCGGCTTTAGAAATAGACCGCGATTTTTATAAAAAACGCAGTGAGTTGAAAAAAACGCAGCCGCAGATAAGGGATGATGAAGTAAGAGAAATTCTACGAAAAGAATATCTTGAAAAATTATCGATTAAAGAAATACTCGATGCGACTAAAACCGATTTAGAAGCTAGTTTGAAAAAAGTTGCGGCGCATACCTTGAGTATTTTAGGTGACAATCAACAAAATAGAGAAAAAGTAAAAGGTGATATTGAAGCTAATAAAGAGAAAATATTACTAGGATTATCCTATATCAATCGTTTTTATAATATTGATTTTGGAGATACCAATATCCGTGATATTCTAGCTTATAATCCAAGCTCATTTGGTAAGAAAGAGGTTACTGCTTTAGATTGGTTAACACACCTTGGGTCTATGAGTTATGATGAATTAAGATTAACCAATAGTCCAAAAACATTTGAGAAATACTTTGGTAAAATTACAGATAAACCAACATTATTAGATTTCCTAGATTACAACAGAACTACATTCACTAATATGGATGGTGATACGTGGTTGAAGAAAGCGACTAAAGCTATCGTAGTTGAAAAAGCTTCGAAAGAAAAAACTGATGAAAAAGTAGACTTATATACAAAATTAACTACTCCTCCTGAGAAATATGGAGCTGAAAATCTTCAAATTGAAAGTAGAAGACAACAAAATGTAGCTACATTATTAGGTTTGGTAAATATCAAAGAGCCAAGCGTGTATGCTATAACTAACATAGCGACGGTAACCTACGGAAACATCGGAACGTATATGGATACTTCTTTAGAGAAAACCAATAAAGCTAAGTATACCGAAGAGCTTAATAAGGTTAAAGCATTGATAGAATTAACTGCGACAAGACAGGCTAATTATGTTGATACTTTATACAGAATTACAAAAGAAGAAAATCGTCCGAAACTAATTACAAATAGAGTAATTGTAGATACGATGAAACAATATACTGCAGACGTAAATGCTAGAATAAATACTACATGGTCTAAAGAATCGGGACCAACAGCAGATAAAGGGGTTAAAGACTTTATGACACCTCTAGGACTGTATTCACCATCGCAAAATGTAGGTGCAGAAGCAAATGGAGTGGGTGTCCGTTACTTTATAGATAGGGTTCTGGATGATAGGGGTTCAGCTACTTATTCTCATGAAATGACGCACTTATTAGACGGAACAGTTCTGTTTAATAATCATGGTCGTCGAGATGGTACCGCTGCAGAATTTTATGCTCGAGGAATCTTCGAGAATTCTTACACACCAGCAAAAGATACATATTTCAACTTAAACTTTGTTTATGATGAAACTAATAAAAATGGTTTCTACAACAAAACACCAGATAGATTTAAAACAGCTGCAGACTTGAAATCTTATATGCATGGAAGTTTTGATGTGTTATATAGTTTAGATTATTTAGAAGCGGAAGCAACAAAACAACTTTCAGCGGCAGATAAAACTAAATACTTCAAGAAAATAACTCCGATTACTTCAACTGGGACTAGAACACCCGTAACATACACAAATCCAGCAGTTCAAGCTACGCACAAGAGTGAAAAAATCTCAGAAATCACACTGGCAGAAGCGGAAAAACTAACGGATATCAATAGCTTGATTGATAATAATATTTTAGTGAACCGTTACATTATAAAAGGATTTACTGATAAAGGTACTATTCAAGCTAATGGGTATTATTTAGTGGATATGTTTGATACCATTTATGGTGTTAGTCAAAATGATTTTGGTATGAGTGGGGACATCACCTTTAGAAAACAAGCCTTTGAATTGATGGCTGCTTTGGGCTATTATGAAGGATTTGTTCCTTATGTGTCAAATCAGTTTAAAGAAGCAGCAGAGGCTGAAAACAAGCCTTTATCCGATACTTACATTTTCAATCAAGTTTTGAATGGTAAGAGTTATGCTGAGTTCAAAAAAGCACAGTTTAAGGAAAGAGTAGCTAAGATTGATCAATTGAAACCTTTGACAATCCAATATGAAGGTCAGGAAGTAAGTCTGACAAGTCAGAAGTTAAAAGAATTGATGCAGAAAGCTGTCCAAGAGGAGTTGAAACAGATTAAAGCAGGCAAAACAACTGCTAGCACCTATAGCTTTATCGAAACCCCAGTTCAAAAACTGAAAAAAGCGATTTATAAAGCTTATCTCAAAGATTCAGATGACTTTAGACAGTCGATTTACAATAGTTAAGACAAAAGGGACATCTCTCTGGAATGAACATTCAGAGAGGTGTTTTTTGCGCTCTTGTAAGGTTTGATCTTATTTCTTAAAAATGACAGTTTGCTTGAATATGGAGTGATTTTCAGACTTTTCCACAAATTATAGAATCTTTTCCGAGTATTTAGGGAGTGATAGAGGAAATCTTGAAAGCGCTTTTGTTTTGTGCTATAGTCAAGTCAATAGACTTGTTTAAAGAGGAATGCTTGTATGAGAAGAGAAGAAGTTTTACGGAATCACTGGTTTTTTAGTCAGGAGGTGGGGAAAGAAGAAGCCTTGGCACCGGATTTTCAGAGAGAAAATTGGCAGGCTATTCAAGTGCCACATGACTGGAGTATTTACAATGATTTTGACCAGTATTCGCCAGCGCAAAATGAGGGTGGTCAGTTAAACGGGGGTCAGGCTTGGTATCGGACACAGTTTTACTTGGAAGAAGATGCCAGTCTTGTATCGGTGCGTTTGTTGTTTGATGGAGTTTACATGAATGCCCAAGTCTATATCAACGGGCAAGTGCTGGGCTATTATCCCAATGGTTATACACCCTTTTCTTATGATATCACGCCTTATCTAAGAAATGATGGGACGGCCAACCAGCTTGCGGTTTTTGTGGAAAATCAGCAACCTAGCAGTCGTTGGTACTCTGGTAGCGGTATTTACCGAGAAGTAAAATTGTTGATTACAGATGCAGTTCATCTGGATTTGTATGGGATTAAGATAGCAAGTCCCAAGCTAAAGGAACAAAGAGATAGATGGGTGGAGACTCAGCTTACAAGTAAGGTTTCAAATGATGGACCTCAGTCCGTGTCGGTGTATTTGGAGCAGAGTATCTGGTATGATGGACAACAGCTGTCAGACTGGCAGGCGACAGACTCTCTAGTGATTGAGTCTGGGGACAAATATTCTTTCCAACAAGCCATATCAATTTTTCAACCCTTGCTTTGGGATATTGAATCCCCTCACCTTTACCAATTGAAGACACGCCTTTACAAAAATGGCATTTTGGTTGATGAAGAAGAGGAGACCTTTGGTTACCGCTATATGGATTGGCAAGCGGATAAGGGCTTCTTTCTAAATGGTCGCTGGTTGAAGATTCATGGGGTTTGTTTGCACCATGACTACGGAGCGCTGGGAGCTGTGGAAAACAGGTCAGCTGCTGAGAGACGCTTGCGCCAGATGAAGGAAATGGGTGTCAATGCGATTCGAATCACCCATAATCCAGCTAGTAGTATTTTGCTGGGTGTGGCTGCCAAAATGGGGCTACTTATCCAAGAAGAAGCCTTTGATACCTGGTATGGAGGCAAGAAAGAATATGATTATGGTCGCTTTTTTGAGGAAGAAGCGAATCATCCAGAAGCGAAAGCAGGCGATTTCTGGTCAGATTATGATTTGCGCACTATGATTGAACGTGGCAAGAACAATCCAGCGATTTTTATGTGGTCCTTGGGAAATGAAGTCAGCGAAGCAAATGGAGATGCTCATTCATTGAAGACGATCAAACGCTTGCTAGAAAGGGTTAAGGAGGTTGATGATAGCCGTTTTGTGACCATGGGAATGGATCAGTTCCGTTTTGGAGATGGGTCTGGAGGTCATGAAAAGATTGCTGATTTGCTGGATGTGGTGGGCTTAAATTACTCGGAAGATAATATTGATGGGATTCGCAAAAGACATCCCAAGTGGCGACTTTACGGATCTGAAACCTCATCGGCTACAAGGACGCGTGACAGCTATTTTCGCCCAGCTAAGGAATGGGTTGGGGATAATCGCCGCGTGCGGAATTTTGAACAGTCAGACTATGGCAATGATCGGGTTCCTTGGGGGAAGACAGCGACGGCTTCTTGGATAGCAGATAGAAATCGGCTAGACTATGCGGGGCAGTTTATCTGGACAGGAGTGGACTATATCGGCGAGCCGACTCCTTGGCACAACCAAAATGACACGCCCGTCAAGAGTTCTTATTTTGGAATTGTAGACACAGCAGGGCTTCCTAAAAATGATTATTATCTCTATCAAAGTCAGTGGTTGGACCTAGATCAGCATCCTATGGTTCATATCCTGCCCCATTGGAATTGGGAAATTCACAAGAGTTATCAACAAGTTGTGGATAAGTATGGGGATATACCTGTTCGAGTGTATTCAAATGCTGGTTCGGTAGAGCTATTTCTCAATGGAAAATCCCAAGGTAGGAAGATATTTCAGGAAAAATGGACCTCAGATGGTAGAAAATACCAAGAGGGAGAAGGTTCTGACCAACTCTATCTCGAATGGCCTTTGGCTTATCAACCGGGAGAATTGCGTGCTGTAGCTTATGACCGTCAAGGTCAGCTTGTGGCAGAAGATAGGGTGGTGACTGCAGGTAAGCCTGCTAAGATTGGGTTACATGCCGAGAAATCACAACTGGAGCCAGATGGGCAAGACCTCCTCTATCTCTATTTTGATGTATTGGACAAGGATGGAAATTGGGTGCCGAGCGCTTCCAATCAGCTTCATTTTAAAATTGAAGGCCCTGCTCGCATTGTGGGTGTGGATAATGGTAGGCAGGCTAGTCGTGAACGTTACCAAGCCCAGAAAAATGGTCGGTTTCAGAGGAAAGCCTTTCATGGCAGAGGTGTCCTCTTAGTTCAGAGCTTGGAGCAGGTGGGTCTAGTCAGAGTAAAGGCCAGTGCCAGAGGGCTAGAGCAAGCAAGTTTTGATCTCTTAGTGGGAGAGACTTTGGTTTGCCAGCCAGTAAAAAATCAGCGCTTGTTTGAGATTCGAATGGACAAGCAGACCGGTTTACAAGAAGGAGATTCCCCAGCCATTGGACTTTATCCACAAACTGTGGATAACCCTGTGAACAAGGTGGGGAATAGTGAAGTGATTTGGGAGACGAGTGGTAGTGCCCACGCCATTATTAAGCAGGGAGTGCTTCATTGTTTGTCTGCTGGCGACTTGGCTATCCGAGCCATGTATCAAGGCAAAACCTATCAAACTCATTTGCAGGTCACAGAAAATACCTCACTAGGGCAGGCAGTTTCTGTACGACCACTTCGCTTGTATACAGCTAAGGGAACTTATCCACAGCTGCCATCTTCAGTTTTGGTGGACTATGAGCTCGGGAGTGCAAAACGAGTCAAGGTTGTTTGGGAGGCAATATCCGAAGAAGATATGGCAAGCTTTCATGAGTTTACGGTATCTGGTCAGCTAGAGGGTTTGGATTTAAAGGCTTCTGCTCAGGTTTGTGTCCAAGGGATTTCCGCTATTGAACCTGAAAGGGTTTGGACGCTTGTCAAGGAAGTCCCACATTTACCAGACCGAGTCAAGCTAGTCTTATCAGATGGCAGACGAGATACAGCCAAGGTGACTTGGGATGAACTCGATCCTCAAATCTATACTCAGGTAGGAGAATGCGTTCTCACAGGGCAGGTAGCGGGCTGTGAGTTGCCAGCAATAGTCACCATTCATGTGACAGGTGCCAGTGTAGATGGGGAAGTTATTTCCAATCAGTGGACAGGGTCTAACCTGCCTCTGGTCTTTGCTTCTCACTCAGAGCCGAATCACCCAGCCTCATATCTCAATGACAAGGTCATTGCTCGGAAGAAATCGACAGCCAATACTTGGATTACCAAGTCAGAGCAAGCCAGCGTGGGCATGCTTTTTGGAGATGCAGGGATTTTAAAACCGCGATTTGTGGATAACGTGACCTTGTATTATGTTGAAAATCAAGAATACGTGGCGATGGAGCCTACTTTTATTGATTATTATGTAGGGAATGAGCCTAGCTTACCTCGAACTCCCAACCATTTGGATAAGGATTCCCTGCTCAAGCAAGAGGAGAATTGGCGCCCTGTATCAGCTATCCGAAAAGTTTCAAGCGACAAGGATGAAGAGCTTCGTTTTGAATTTGATAAGGTAGAGACTTATGCCCTTCGTCTTGGATTTGAAAACTTGACAAGCCCTCTAGCGTTAACAGAGTTGCAAGTACATGCCAAAAAAGTTAAGAAAAATGTAGATAGGAAATAGTATGGTAAGAGAAATAAAACCGCATGGGCCCTTGCCTAGTCAGGCCCAGCTAGCTTATTTAGAGGATGAACTAGCAGCCTTTATCCATTTTGGGCCTAATACCTTTTATGACCAGGAATGGGGGACCGGTCAGGAAGATCCTGAACGATTTAATCCGACAAGGTTAGATGCGCGTGAGTGGGTGCGTGTGCTCAAGGAAACGGGTTTCAAAAAATTGATTTTGGTGGTCAAGCACCATGATGGCTTTGTCCTCTATCCGACGGCTTATACGGATTATTCGGTCAAGGCCAGTCCTTGGAGGAATGGGGAGGGGGACTTGCTCCTTGAAGTATCCCAAGCTGCCACAGAGTTTGATATGGATATGGGGGTCTACCTGTCACCTTGGGATGCCCACAGTCCTCTCTATCATGTGGAGCGAGAGGCGGACTATAATGCCTATTATCTGGCTCAGCTGAAGGAAATCTTATCAAATCCTGCTTATGGTAATGCAGGAAAATTTGCTGAGGTCTGGATGGATGGTGCCAGAGGAGAGGGCGCTCAAAAGGTCAATTATGAATTTGAAAAATGGTTTGAAACCATTCGTGAACTGCAGGGAGATTGCTTAATTTTTTCAACAGAAGGCACTAGTATCCGCTGGATTGGCAATGAACGAGGGTATGCAGGTGATCCACTGTGGCAAAAGGTGAATCCTGACAAACTAGGAACAGAAGCAGAGCTGGATTATCTTCAGCATGGAGATTCTTCAGGCACTATTTTTTCAATCGGTGAGGCAGATGTTTCCATCCGGCCGGGTTGGTTTTACCATGAAGAGCAGGATCCTAAGTCACTTGAGGAGTTGATCGAAATCTACTTTCACTCGGTGGGTCGGGGAACTCCACTCTTGCTTAATATTCCGCCGAATAAAGATGGGCTCTTTGATGCAAAGGATATTGAACGCCTCTATGAATTTGCGGCCTATCGCAATGAGCTCTATAAAGAAGATTTGGCTCTGGGAGCTGAGGTATCTGGTCCTGCTCTTTCCGCAGACTTTGCTTGTCGCCATTTGACAGACGGCCTTGAAACTAGCTCTTGGGCAAGCGCTGCAGACTTGCCCATCCAGCTAGAACTAGACTTAGGGGCGCCTAAAACTTTCGATGTGCTTGAGTTAAGAGAAGATTTGAAGCTGGGGCAACGAATCGCTGCTTTTCATGTGCAAGTAGAGGTGGATGGTGTCTGGCAAGAATTTGGCATGGGCTTTACCGTTGGTCATAAGCGTCTCTTGCGAGGTCCGCTAGTAGAGGCACAGAAGGTGCGCGTGATAATTACCGAGGCACAATCTATGCCTGTATTGACCAAGATTTCCCTCTATAAAACTCCGAGGTTATCACAAACAGTAGCTGTTCAGGGGTTAGCTTTTGCAGAAAAAAGTCTAGCTGTGACAAAGGGAGAGACTCTTCATTTTAGGATTGAACGTAGCGAAAGTAATACTCCTTTGGAAGCTAAGATTTCGATTCAACCAGGGACAGGTGTCCATGGTGTCGCCTATCAGGACGAGATTCAAATCCTTCAATTCCAAGCAGGGGAATGCAAAAAAGATTTGCATCTACCAACCCTGTATTTTGCTGCTGATAAGACCTTGGATTTCTATCTCAATTTGACTGTTGATGGACAGTTGGTTGATCAACTTCAAGTACAAGTTTCATAAAATAAAAGAGCCTTTGCACGATACAAAGGTTCTTTTGTCTACTAGCTAGTGACTTGGTAACCAGCTGAGGGTGAAGGTTAGTTGTTCAGCTTTTAGGAGATCTTGGTGTTGAATAGTTGATACAAGTGTTTTATCCAGTCGGCATTCTTTTACAAAGTTGAAATGGCTGTGGTTTTGCTCAGTATGAATATCTAGCCATTTATTTTCTTTAGCTAGGTAAATACGGAGGTGATTAAAGAGAGGGATTCCGAGATCATAGTTTGGTTTGCCTGGACAGGTCGGATAAAATCCGAGAGCTGACCAGATGTACCAGGCCGAGAGACTACCATTGTCTTCATCGCCAGGATAGGCTTGCCAGCTTGGGTGAAAGGCTTTTTGACGTAAGGTCTTGATAAGAAGGGCAGTGTAGTCAGGGTAGTTACTGTAACGGAAGAGATAAGGAATGTGGAAGCTAGGCTGGTTGGAAATGGCTATTTGTCCAAAAGGAGCAGTAGCCATTTCGCTCATTTCGTGAATTTCGTAACCATAGCCTGTTGTCTCAAAGAGGGGAGCATCTTGACAGATTTTCAAAAGATAGTTGCTGAAGGCTTCTTTTCCACCCATAAGTTGGATTAAATCTGGGATGTCGTGGAGAACGCCTAAAGTTGCTTGGATGGCTGAACATTCGGCATAGTCGCGTCCCCAACTATAAGGAGAGAAGTCAGGACGGAAGTTGCCTCGATTGTCTCGCGCTCGCATGTAACCTGTCTCAGCATCAAATAGATGGCGGTAATTTTGTGAAGCGGTTTTATAAGTTTCTGAGATGTTTGTTTTTCCTAGTTTCTCAGCACAGCTGGCGATACAAAAGTCGCTATAGGCATAGTCTAGGGTATGGCTGACGCTTTCGTGGTGGTCGGTAGAGAGGTAGCCTAGTTCTTGGTATTGGGCTAGTCCGTGACGACCATTGATGCCGAGAGGGTCGGCCTTGCTGGCTGTTTCAAGCATGGCTTGGAGGAGTTCTTCTTCCAAGTCGGGAGCCATGTCCTTGCAGGCGCTATCTGCGATAATGCCATCTAACAGGGTACCTGGCATCATACCCCGTTCATCTGGAGCTAGCCATTTTGGAAGGAATCCAGTGTCGCGGTAGTTATTGAGAAAGCCTTCTAAAAAGAGACGATAATGCTCTGGTATGACAAGGGCAAAGAGAGGGAAGGTGGTACGGAAGGTATCCCAGAAACCATTGTTGCTAAAGAGGACACCAGACTTGACAGTGCCAGTAGACAGATCCATGTGGATGGCTTGCCCTGATTCATCAACCTCATAAAAAGTTTGCGGGAAGAGGAAGAGTCTGTAGAGACAGTGGTCAAAGAAGGTTCGGTCAGCCTCTCCTATCTCTATAATGTCAAAACGATGGAGGAGATTTTCCCAATCCGCTTGGGCACTTGATTTACAGCTATCAAAATCTTCTTGAGGTAGATTAAGCAGTGCTTGAGAAGGAGAGATGAAAGAAGTGGCTAGCTGAATCTCGGTTTGACTACTTGCTAAGTCAATTCGCCAGTCTCCACCTTCTTGGCTGATAGCAAGAATATCCGTGTTCATTTGCAGGGCAGTGAACATAGTTAGTGGATTTTTGTTGGTTTCAGTTTTTCCTTCTTGTCGTAGGGCAAGAGTTCGCTTATCTACTTGCTCTACGGTCAGTTCATCTGCTGCGTGAAGATAGAGGGAGAGGGCTTTGCCTTGCTTTTGCTTCAAACGAATAGAAGCACCGTAGCAAGTCGGTGTGAGCTGGGTTTCAATCTGATAGCGCAGGGAGAAAATCTTCAGATAATGAGGTTGGAAAGAGGCCTTATCCATATCGTAGGAAGACTGACGATGGAAGAGGCTGTCTCCACCCAGTTGACCGGTGATAGGTGTCAGAAGGAGCCAAGAGTAGTCCCCAATCCAAGGACTTGGTTGATGGGTCAATCGAATCCCCTGAAAGATAGGCAGATGTGGATCAAAAAACCAAGAGCCCTCCTGGTCACTGGTCTGGGGCACAAAGTAATTCATCCCAAAAGGAACGCCTGTGTATGGCAGGGTATTTCCCCGAGAAAAGGCATGCTTGCTGGCAGTCCCAAAGCGGGTATCGATGGTTTCAAGTAGTGGTTTCATAGTCTTTCCTTTAGCTGTTTTTCTACATTATATCAGAAAAAGATAGCCTATAGAAAAGGAGTTTCAAAGATAACTATTTTGTAGAAAAATGACTATCATTTGTGTATGTATTTTCTGTCTCAAAAGCTATATACTGAAAATGAAACTTGTTTGAAAGAGGATACTGCACGATGATTTATTCAAAAGAAATTGTTAGAGAATGGCTAGATGAAGTAGCAGAGCGGGCTAAGGACCATCCAGAGTGGGTGGATGTTTTCGAGCGTTGCTACACAGACACCTTGGACAATACGGTTGAAATCCTAGAAGATGGTTCAACCTTTGTCTTGACTGGGGATATTCCTGCTATGTGGCTTCGAGATTCGACAGCCCAACTCAGACCCTACCTGCATGTGGCTAAAAGAGATTCGCTCCTGCGTCAGACCATTGCAGGTTTGGTCAAGCGTCAGATGACCTTGGTACTCAAGGATCCTTATGCCAATTCCTTCAACATTGAGGAAAACTGGAAGGGGCATCACGAGACCGACCATACAGACCTTAATGGCTGGATTTGGGAACGCAAGTACGAGGTGGATTCGCTTTGCTATCCTTTGCAGTTGGCTTATCTCCTCTGGAAAGAAACTGGCGAAACTAGTCAGTTTGATGAGACTTTTGTCGCAGCGACTAAGGAAATTCTCCATCTTTGGACGGTAGAACAAGATCACAACAACTCTCTTTATCGTTTTGTCCGAGATACGGACCGTAAGGAAGACACCTTGGTAAATGATGGCTTTGGCCCTGATTTTGCAGTGACAGGTATGACTTGGTCCGCTTTTCGTCCGAGTGATGACTGTTGTCAGTATAGTTACTTGATTCCGTCAAATATGTTTGCTGTAGTAGTCTTGGGTTATGTGCAAGAAATCTTTACAGAATTGAATCTAGCTGATAGCGAGAGCATTATTGCTGATGCTAAGCGTCTCCAGGATGAAATCCAAGAAGGAATTGAAAACTACGCCTACACAAGCAACAGCAAGGGCGAGAAAATCTATGCCTTTGAAGTGGATGGTCTAGGAAATGCTAGTATTATGGATGATCCAAATGTACCAAGTTTGTTGGCTGCGCCTTATCTGGGCTACTGTTCGGTCGATGATGAAGTGTATCAAGCTACTCGCCGTACCATTCTGAGCCCTGAAAATCCATATTTCTACCAAGGAGAATACGCTAGCGGCCTCGGAAGTTCCCATACCTTCTATCGCTATATCTGGCCAATCGCTCTGTCTATCCAAGGATTGACAACAAGTGATAAGGCAGAGAAGAAATTCTTGCTGGATCAGCTGGTTGCTTGTGATGGTGGTACAGGTGTCATGCACGAAAGCTTCCACGTGGACGATCCAACTCTCTACTCTCGTGAATGGTTCTCTTGGGCTAACATGATGTTCTGTGAATTGGTCTTGGATTACTTGGATATTCGCTAAGGAACATGCTTTAGCGCAACTGATTCTTGGAAAGAATCACAAATTTACATCCAAAAACGTTAACAATAAAAATTTAAATTTAGAATGAGGTTTTACTTCATGGAAAATGTTGTCGTACATATCATCTCACATAGTCACTGGGACCGTGAGTGGTACTTGCCTTTTGAAAGCCACCGTATGCAGTTGGTGGAATTGTTTGACAATCTCTTTGATCTCTTTGAAAATGACCCTGAGTTCAAGAGCTTCCACTTGGATGGTCAAACCATTGTCCTTGACGACTACTTGCAAATTCGCCCTGAAAATCGCGACAAAGTCCAACGTTACATTGACGAGGGCAAGCTTAAAATTGGTCCATTTTACATCTTGCAGGATGACTACTTGATTTCAAGTGAAGCCAATGTCCGCAATACTCTTATTGGTCAGCAGGAGGCTGCAAAATGGGGTAAATCTACTCAAATTGGTTACTTCCCAGATACCTTTGGAAATATGGGACAAGCTCCTCAAATCCTTCAAAAATCAGGCATTCATGTGGCAGCCTTTGGTCGTGGTGTGAAACCGATTGGATTTGACAACCAAGTCCTCGAAGATGAGCAGTTTACTTCCCAGTTTTCAGAAATGTACTGGCAGGGTGCGGACGGAAGTCGTGTCCTCGGGATTCTCTTTGCCAACTGGTACAGTAATGGGAATGAAATCCCAGTTGATAAAGACGAGGCCTTGACCTTCTGGAAACAAAAACTGGCAGACGTGCGTGACTATGCTTCGACCAACCAATGGTTGATGATGAACGGCTGTGACCACCAGCCTGTTCAGAAAAATCTGAGCGAAGCCATTCGTGTAGCAAATGAACTCTTCCCAGATGTAACCTTTGTTCATAGTTCTTTTGATGAATATGTACAAGCCGTGGAAAGTGCCCTACCAGAGCAGTTATCAACGGTTACAGGTGAGTTGACCAGTCAGGAAACAGACGGCTGGTACACACTTGCCAACACTTCTTCATCTCGTATTTATCTCAAACAAGCCTTCCAAGAAAATAGCAATCTCCTAGAGCAAGTTGTAGAACCCTTGACGATTATCACTGGGGGTCATAACCACAAGGATCAGTTGACCTATGCTTGGAAAACTCTTTTGCAGAACGCGCCGCATGATAGTATCTGTGGCTGTAGCGTGGACGAAGTTCACCGCGAGATGGAAACGCGTTTTGCCAAGGTCAATCAAGTTGGAAACTTTGTTAAGAGCAATCTTCTCAACGAATGGAAGGGTAAAATCGCTACAGCTAAGGCTCAAAGTGATTATCTCTTTACTGTCATTAACACAGGCTTGCATGATAAGGTTGATACTGTCAGTACAGTGATTGATGTTGCGGTTTGTGATTTCAAGGAATTGCACCCAACAGAAGGTTACAAGAAGATGGCTGCCTTAACCTTGCCAAGCTACCGTGTGGAGGACTTGGATGGGCGTCCTGTAGAGGCTAAAATCGAGGATCTTGGGGCAAATTTTGAGTACGATTTACCAAAAGACAAGTTCCGCCAAGCTCGTATTGCTCGTCAAGTGCGCGTGACCATCCCTGTTCATCTAACACCTCTCTCTTGGACAACCTTCCAATTGCTGGAAGGAGAGCAAGAACACCGCGACGGTATTTACCAAAACGGAGTGATTGATACGCCATTTGTAACAGTGAGTGTGGATGACAACATCACAGTCTATGACAAGACAACTCACGAAGCCTATGAAGACTTTATCCGCTTCGAAGACCGTGGTGACATCGGAAACGAGTATATCTATTTCCAACCAAAAGGAACAGAGCCAATCTATGCAGAATTAAAGGGCTACGAGGTCTTGGAAAACACAGCTCGCTATGCTAAAATCTTGCTCAAACATGAATTGACCGTGCCTGTCAGTGCAGATGAAAAGCTAGAAGAAGAGCAAAAAGGCATCATCGAGTTTATGAAGCGTGAAGCTGGACGTTCAGAAGAATTGACAAGCATTCCTCTTGAAACTGAGATGACTATCTTCGTTGATAATCCACAAATCCGTTGCAAGACTCGCTTTACTAACACTGCCAAAGACCACCGTATCCGTCTCTTGGTCAAGACTCATAACACGCGTCCAAGCAATGATTCTGAAAGCATCTATGAGGTGGTGACACGACCAAACAAACCAGCTGCTTCATGGGAAAATCCTGAAAATCCTCAACACCAACAAGCCTTTGTCAGTCTGTATGACGATGAAAAGGGTGTAACTGTATCCAACAAGGGATTGAATGAATACGAAATCCTTGGAGACGACACCATTGCAGTGACTATTTTGCGTGCATCAGGTGAGCTAGGTGACTGGGGTTACTTCCCAACACCAGAAGCACAATGCTTGCGTGAGTTTGAAGTCGAGTTTGCGCTTGAATGCCACCAAGCCCAAGAACGCTTTTCAGCCTATCGTCGTGCTAAAGCCTTGCAGACACCGTTTACCAGCCTTCAGCTTGCTAGACAAGAAGGAAGCGTGGCTGCGACTGGTAGCCTCTTGAGCCATTCTGTTCTCAGCATACCGCAAATCTGTCCAACAGCCTTTAAGGTAGCTGAAAATGAAGAAGGCTATGTCCTTCGTTATTACAATATGTGTAGTGAAAATGTACGTGTACCGGAAAGTCAACATCTCTTCCTTGACCTGCTTGAACGACCATATCCAGTTCATTCAGGCCTCATTTCACCACAAGAGATTCGTACAGAATTCATCAAAAAAGAAGAAATTTAAGATTTTGAAAATGTTTGATAACTAATACTACAAGATAGAAAGGAGGGGCGAAAAGGTAAGAATTAACTGCTGATTTGCCCCTTTTTATGGTAAAAAAAATGACCATTGCAACGATTGATATCGGAGGGACTGGGATTAAGTTTGCCAGTCTGACTCCTGATGGGAAAATACTAGATAAGACAAGTATTCCAACGCCTGAAAGTTTGGAGGATTTACTAGCTTGGCTAGACCAGCGCTTGTCAGAACAGGATTACAGCGGAATTGCTATGAGCGTTCCAGGTGCGGTCAATCAAGAGACAGGTGTGATTGATGGCTTCAGTGCGGTGCCCTACATTCACGGATTTTCTTGGTATGAGGCGCTTAGCTCTTATCAGATTCCTGTCCATCTGGAAAATGATGCCAACTGCGTTGGACTCAGTGAATTACTGGCTCATCCAGAACTTGAAAATGCAGCCTGTGTCGTAATTGGGACAGGGATTGGCGGAGCCATGATTATCAATGGTAGACTTCATCGAGGTCGCCACGGCCTAGGTGGAGAATTTGGCTATATGACAACCCTTGCCCCTGCTGAAAAGCTCAACAACTGGTCGCAACTAGCATCAACTGGAAATATGGTGCGCTACGTGATTGAAAAATCTGGTCAGACTGATTGGAACGGCCGCAAGATTTACCAAGAAGCCGCAGCAGGAAATGCCCTTTGCCAAGAAGCCATTGAGCGCATGAACCGCAATTTGGCGCAAGGCTTGCTCAATATCCAGTATCTCATCGATCCAGATGTCATTAGCCTGGGTGGCTCTATCAGTCAAAATCCAGATTTTATTCAAGGTGTCAAGGAAGCTGTTGACGACTTTGTCGATACCTACGAAGAATATACGGTCGCACCCGTCATCCAAGCCTGCACCTATCATGCAGATGCTAATCTCTACGGTGCCCTTGTCAACTGGTTACAGGAGGAAAACCAATGGTAAGATTTACAGGGCTTAGTCCCAAACAAACTCAGGCAATCGACTTGCTGACAAAGCATATTTCTTTACCAGATGTTGAGGTGTTAGTCACTCAGTCTGATCAAGCTTCTATCTCTATCAAGGGTGAGGATGGTCACTATCAATTGACCTACCGCAAACCTCACCAACTTTATCGTGCCTTGTCCTTGTTGGCAACAGTTCTAGCAGAAGGTGATAAAGTAGAGATTGAGGAACAAGCAGCTTACGAAGATTTAGCCTATATGGCTGACTGTTCGCGCAATGCGGTGCTGAATGTCGCTTCTGCCAAGCAGATGATTGAACTCTTAGCTCTCATGGGCTATTCAACCTTTGAACTTTACATGGAAGACACTTACCAGATTGAAAGGCAGCCTTACTTTGGCTATTTCCGTGGAGCCTACTCAGCTGAGGAGTTGCAGGAAATCGAAGCCTATGCCCAGCAGTTTGACATGACCTTTGTGCCTTGCATCCAGACCTTGGCCCACTTGTCAGCCTTTGTCAAATGGGGTGTCAAGGAAGTGCAGGAGCTCCGTGATGTGGAGGATATTCTTCTCATTGGCGAAGAAAAGGTTTATGACCTGATTGACGGCATGTTTGCTACTCTATCTAAACTGCAAACCCGTAAGGTCAATATTGGGATGGACGAAGCACACTTGGTTGGCTTGGGACGTTACTTGATATTGAACGGTGTTGTGGATCGTAGTCTTCTCATGTGCCAACACTTGGAGCGCGTGCTGGATATTGCAGACAAATATGGTTTCCACTGCCAGATGTGGAGCGATATGTTCTTTAAACTTATGTCAGCAGATGGCCAGTACGACCGCGACGTGGAAATCCCAGAGGAAACTCGTGTATACCTAGACCGCCTCAAAGATCGTGTGACCTTGGTTTACTGGGATTATTACCAGGATAGCGAGGAAAAATACAATCGCAATTTCCGCAACCATCATAAGATTAGTCATGACCTTGCCTTTGCAGGGGGAGCTTGGAAGTGGATTGGCTTTACACCTCACAACCATTTTAGCCGTCTAGTAGCTATTGAGGCCAATAAAGCCTGCCGTGCCAATGAAATCAAAGAAGTCATCGTGACTGGTTGGGGGGACAATGGTGGTGAAACAGCCCAGTTTTCTATTCTCCCAAGCTTGCAAATCTGGGCAGAACTAAGCTACCGCAATGACCTAGACTGTTTGTCTGCACACTTCCAGACCAATACAGGCCTATCGGTTGAGGATTTTATGCAGATTGACCTTGCTAACCTCTTGCCAGATCTACCAGAAAATCTCAGTGGCATCAATCCCAACCGCTATGTCTTTTATCAGGATGTTCTTTGTCCCATTCTTGACCGACACATGACACCTGAACAGGACAAACCACACTTCGATCAGGCTGCTGAGATACTTGATGAAATCAAAGAAAAAGCTGGTGCTTACTCTTACCTCTTTGAAACTCAGGCTCAGTTGAATGCCATTTTAAGTAGCAAAGTGGATGTGGGAAGACGCATTCGTCAGGCTTACCAAGTGGGCGATAAAGAAAGTCTACAAGAAATCGCAAGGCAAGAATTACCAGAACTCAGAAGCGCGATCGAACACTTCCATGCCCTCTTTAGCCATCAATGGTTGAAGGAAAACAAGGTCTTTGGTTTGGATACAGTTGACATCCGTATGGGCGGACTCTTGCAACGCATCAAGCGAGCAGAAAGCCGTATCGAGGCTTATCTGGCTGGTCAGCTTGACCGCATCGACGAGCTGGAAGTGGAAATCCTGCCATTTAACGACTTCTACGCAGACAAGGGCTTCGCAGCCACAACAGCCAACCAATGGCATACCATTGCGACAGCTTCAACGATTTATACAACTTAAAAACAAGAACACCTTGCCTGGCGCAGGGTGTTTCGCGTGAAACAGAAGAATTGGATAAGATGCATGATACCAAGCTTAGTTCATAACATTTGATTTATAAAACAAAAAAGAGTATAATAAATTATGCCAGTCTAAAATATGCATAAATATTTTAGGGGGGGGGGCTTTTTATTTGTCCTTCCATTATATATTAACCGATAATTATCGGAAAAGGAGCAAAATAATATATGTTTTATAAAGGTAATGAAGATAGAGAAAAACGCTTGCGGTTTTCGATTCGTAAGGTTAGTTTTGGTGCTGCTAGTGTTGCGGTAGCAGCCTTGTTCATGTTTCCAGGAAATGGGACAGTGTCTGCCACAGAGCAAGGTGTAACCCCAACTAATGAGGGAAGACAAGGCTCACCACTGAAAGACCCAGATGTCCAGAATGGAACCTACGGGGCGACTCCAGTAGTCAGTCAGTTGGATGGAAATTCTGGTGCCAGTGAGGTAACTGCTCCGAAAGGTCAAGAAGAAACAACTACTCCAACATCTACTGATGCAAGCGCATCATCAGTCGAATCACCTACTGTTTCAAAAGAGAAAGAAGAAACATCTACTACTGCCACTCCAGCGCCAGTAGTATCATCGACTGCTTCAGCAACAGAAAAAGCAGAAGAAAAAGCTACATCTGACTTGGATAAAAAACAGCTGGAAGATTACGTAGCAGAAATTGATGCTAAATTAGCCTCAGGTAGCTATGCGACTAAGACAGATGAAAGTGTCGCAACCCTTAAAGAACATTTAGAATTAGCAAAACTTGCCCTAACAACAGCCACAAGTCAAGAGGAGTTGACAAAAGCTTATAGAAGACTCTTTACGACAGTGAACAGCGGTTTACGTAGTAAGCCTAAAGCGCAAGTGGAAAGTCCTAAACTAGATACTACAGAAGGAAAAGCGACTGTCGGTAAGAAAGCAAGCAATACTGAGAAAGCTACAGGAACCAACTCTATCGCAAACTCAGGACAACATGATCCACGTAATAGACAAGCCCTAGATAGAAACAATCCATTCCGAACAGGTGAGACAACGACTGATACTGATCCATCAGCAAACCAGACTTACACAGCACCTGCAGAGAATGCGGATTTAAAAACGTTAGCAGATAAGTTAAAAGCATTGCCTGAAGTTATTGAGAATAATAAAAAAATTCAAAATATGGATGCATTAGGGGATGGAAAAAATATTGCAAAGGGTAGTGTTGCTGAAATTAAAGAATTTGGTGGATGGAAAGCAGTAGGTGAAAATGGGAAATTTGCGATTGCTAGAAAAACTGAAGCTGGAGTTTTCCCAGCATATACAGTAAATATTACTAGAACTAATCAGGTTTGGGTTAGGGAGCAATCGTTTGATAGACGTAGTGAATATATTTTATTACTATCAAAATTAGTTACTAAACAGAATAGAGACGAACCAGTCTATGATGATAAACCCTATTTAGAAAATAATGAACCCGGTGCACAAACAGCGAGAGCAGCTAAGTGGTTTGATGGAATTGAAAAAACTTTTAAAGCATATGCTTCGAATGAAGGAACAAAAGTAACAGTGAACTTTAAAACGGGTTATACTGGTGATAATAATGGATCAAAAGCTAAATATAAAGTAGAAGTGTTCAGTATTGAAAATGGCAATGAACAGTTAATTTATACGGCAGTAGTCTCACCAGAAAAAAACGTGAATAGTCCTGAAATGAAAGTAGTTGCTGCAAGAGATGGAAATGCAAAAAATCAGACTTTTAGTGCTAATAGTCTTTCAAAAGAACAGATAGAAGAAAAATTAGCTTTAACTGAAAATAGACCGAATGCAACAGGAGGGACATTTACAAGTAGAGAAATTAATTTACCAAAGGGAGTAACTTCATATAAGGTGAGAATTAGTTTGGAAAACAAACATCAAGCTGGTATGAGTTATAATTCATCTTATTTACAGTACTCTTTACCTATTACTGGATTGGACTTCAATGTAAATCAAGATACAAGTATAGTTGCGAAGAACCTCTTACAAAGAATTTATGATAAATTACTTGAAACGGAAACGACTGATAAGGCAGGGAAAACGGACGATACTATCAATGCATATACAGCTGAACTTGAAAAAGTACGTAATCTTCTTACTGGACAGTTAAAAACAACAGCAGACTATAAAAAGGCGTTTTCAACGCTTTTAGCAAAACAAGAAGCTTTAGTACCTGCGGCAACAAATGAAGAAAAGACTAATCTATCTGCGCAAGTTGATGCGTTGAAAAAGGTATCAACAGAAAATAAAACGCCTGAAAGCATTGATAAATACAATGAAGAGTTTGATAAGTACAATCAGGACATTCGGTCATTAAAAGAAGAACTAAGGACTATTTTAGCCAAACAAGGAAATGCAACTAAAGATGAGGTCAGTCAAGTATTACAAAAAGTAGAGGAAGTAAAACGCAAATTAGATGAAGCTAAAAGCTTGTTAGTTGAAAAAGGAAATAAGACGGAGTTAAGAAAAGCGGTAGGAGAAGAAACTACTGTTAAAGGAAACTTTAAATATTATAATGCAGATAAAACAAAGAGGGATGCATATGATGAAGCGATAAAAAGTGGACAAACAGTAATAGCTGATGCTAATGCGGATCAAACCCAAGTAGATGAAGCGCTCAAAGCCATTACAGAGGCTAAAAAAGCCTTAGATGGAGCACCAACTGATAAAGAAGCCTTAAAAACAGCTTCAACAACAGATGCGCAAAACACCAAAACAACGGATGCGAAGTACTACAACGGAACAGACGCTCAGAAACAAGCGTATGATACGGCGGTATCAGCAGCAGCTGACGTTATCTCGAATCCAAACGCTACGCAAACCCAAGTAGATGAAGCGCTCAAAGCCATTACAGAGGCTAAAAAAGCCTTAGATGGAGCACCAACTGATAAAGAACCATTGATAAACACCACTGACGCATTAAATAATTTAATTTTAGAAGATTCGACAAAAGGAAAAACCAAAGCGACGATTGATGAGTATAAAAAAGTACAAGAAGAATCAGAGAAAGTTTTAAAAGAAGTTAAAAAAGTTATTGATAATAAAAATGCTTCACAAATTGAAGTTAACAAAGCCTTAGAACTAGCAATTCAGGCAAAAGATGCTTTAGAAATTGCGAAAAAATCATTACTTGATGCTGTAGAAGCTAGAGAAGTAGTTGAAACGACAGCAAATGAAAAAATTGCAAGTATCAAAGCAGATAAAAAACTTTTTGATGAAGAAAAGCAAAAAGCACTTGATACAGTTGAAGCCTTAAAAGAAAAAGCATTAGAAGCAATCGACAACTCCACAAAACAATCAGAACTCGATAAAGTTCTCAGAACCTTCTTATACCAAGTTGATCAAGATGCACTTGTAACTGATCTTCCAGAATTAAAACTAGAAGATGCCCTGAAAGCTTTAATCAATGGAGGAGTGAAAGTTGAACGTGGCACAGCCCTTTCCCAAGCAGATGTGTTAGCGAAATTAGATTTACCAGAAGAAATCTCAGTCATCAAGATGGTATTGCCTGATACGAATACTATCGGTACTAAAATTTCTACAGTGACATTAAGACTAGCGGATGGAAGTGTACAAAAACTTGAAGTTCCAGTTGAAGTGATTTCACCAAACAATCAAGATATGATACCTCCATATAATGGTGAAAACTACGGCCCTTCTGCCGATAACGGAATGACGAACACTCAAGCCAAAGTGAATAAATCCAAGTTAGAAAGTGCTATTCATCAGCTAGATGAGCTAATCATCCAAGAATCAGCTAAGCTTGATGCAGAAACTGCAAAAGAAGCGAATGCATTATCAGCAGATGCTAAGAAAGTATTTGCTAACGCAGACGCAAGTCAAGCAGAAGTAGATACAATGGTGAAACGTATTGAAGACTTCATGGCTAAAGTTTCTCCAGTAGCTGACCATGTAACTCCAGCTGAGGATCAAGCATCTCAAACACCAGCTGTAGCTCCAGCTACAACTCAAGCAGCGAATGCCAACCAAGAAGCATCAGCACAAGCAAATGCGCCTAAAGAATCTAAAGAATTGCCAAATACAGGTACAGCAGATTCTACTGTAGCTATGGTAGCAGCAGCCGCAAGTGCCTTACTTGGTTTTGGTCTTGCAGGCCGTCGTCGTAAAGAAGACGAAGAAGCTTAATTGGTAGATTGTTTGATAATTATCGAATAATAAGTCCGATTTTCAAAGCTGAAACAAGTACCTCTCATAAGAAAATCTCCTAGCAGGAAAGCCTGCTAGGAGATTTTTGCATGTCAGGAAGTGGACGGCTGACTGTAACTGTTCAATAACGAGGTATATTGAAAAATTTTCAGACTCGAGAACTCACTGATAGTTACTAAGCTGGAGATTTCTTATTTGCACTTTTTGTAGGGAGTCAGTCTGGGAGAAATCAGACACTATAATGAACTGAGTCTGGACTAGTACAATATCGCTTCTAAAACATTGTTATAAATTGATTTGGCCTTGCCTTATACTTAATGAAAATCAACGAGCAAACTAGGAAGCTAACTGCAGGTTGCTCAAAACACTGTTTTGAGGTTGCAGATGGAAGCTGACGTAGTTTGAAGAGATTTTCGAAGAGTATTAGCTTTCTAAAAAAGTTGGGAAAAGTAGTACCTTTATTTTTAGACAGAGATCAGGATGAGTTTTGAGAAAAAACGTTAAAAAGAGAAAAACCTCTATGGTCAAAAGTCTATGGAACTTGATAATAGGCTTTTTTCTAAGAATAGTGGGCTTCATTGCTCCTAAAATTTTGTTTGAGAGACTAGCACAGGGTAACAGAGTGACGCCATCACGGTGCAAATAGAGATAAAATAAACAATTGATTTAGGACATTTGTTTGATAGTGGTGATAAAGTTTTAAATCTGCTACATAATTTGTGGAGTTTTTTCTATAATTAGGAGTTTAACCTAATCTGCAAATAGGAGTATACTAATAATGTAATCGTTATCAAAAGTCTAAAAAGGAATTTTTAGATGGATATCAAAATAAAAAGGGAGGAAATTATGAATAAGTTTTCAAAAACCTTGAGAGACAACTGGATCTTTCTCTTGATGGTTTTGCCAGGAGCACTCTGGTTGATTCTATTCTTCTACATTCCAGTATTTGGGAACGTGGTTGCCTTCAAAGACTACCACATGACCAGTAATGGTTTCATAGATAGTATCATAAATAGTAAATGGGTCGGACTCGATAATTTCAGATTCTTATTTAGTTCAAGAGACGCCTTTATTATCACACGAAATACGGTCCTCTACAATCTTGGCTTTATCTTTCTAGGTTTAGTTGTATCTGTAGGGATTGCCATTATCCTCAGTGAACTCCGTTCCAAGAGAATGGTGAAGATTTTCCAAACTTCTATGTTGTTCCCTTACTTCTTGTCTTGGGTTATCATCAGTTTCTTTACAGATGCCTTCCTAAATATTGATAAAGGGGTGTTCAATCATTTATTGGAAAGTCTTGGTCTAAAAGAAGTCAACTTCTACGCTGATTTGGGAATTTGGCCTTATCTCCTACTTTTCCTAGGTATTTGGAAAGGTTTTGGATATAGCAGTGTCATGTACTATGCGACGATTATGGGAATTGATCCAACCTACTATGAAGCAGCGACAGTAGACGGAGCCAGCAAATGGCAACGGATTCGCAATGTAACCATTCCGCAGTTGACACCATTGGTAACTGTATTGACCATCCTTGCAGTCGGAAATATCTTCCGTGCAGACTTCGGTCTTTTCTATCAAATCCCTCACAATGCTGGTCAGCTTTACAACGTAACCAACGTTTTGGACGTATATGTTTATAACGGATTGACTCAGACAGCGGATATCGGGATGGCTTCAGCAGCAGGTCTCTACCAATCAGTAGTCGGATTGATTCTGGTGGTTCTATCAAACTTACTGGCAAGACGAGTTGATCCAAACTCAGCTTTGTTCTAGAAAGGAGGAGAATATGACAGAAAAGAAAATTAAAAAAGAAAAAATTGATAATGTCGGCATTCACTCCTTCAGTAAGAAAGCAGATATCTTCTTCAGTATCATTTCGGGTTTGATTGCCCTCTCTTGTATCCTACCTTTTGTATTCGTTATCATTATTTCAGTGACGGACGAGAAAAGCCTCCTCCAATACGGCTACAGCTTCTTCCCATCCCAATTTGGATTAGACGGTTTTGAGTTCTTGGCACAGTTTAAGGATAAAATCTTACAGGCCCTCTTCATTTCTGTCTTTGTAACCGTAGTTGGGACATTTACAAATGTCTTTATCACAACAACCTATGCCTACGCTATTTCACGGACAACCTTTAAGTATCGCAGATTTTTTACCATCTTCGTTCTGCTCAGTATGTTGTTCAATGCTGGTTTGGTACCAGGTTATATCATGGTGACCCGTGTGCTTCAGCTTGGTGACACTGTTTGGGCCTTGATTGTTCCAATGCTTCTCTCACCCTTTAACATCATCTTGATGCGTTCTTTTTTCAAGAAGACCATCCCAGAAGCCATTCTCGAATCGGCTCGTATCGATGGTGCTAGTGAGGCTCGGATTTTCTTCCAAATCTGTTTGCCATTATCACTACCAGGTATCGCAACCATCACGCTTTTGACAGCTCTTGGTTTCTGGAATGACTGGTTCAACGCCCTTCTTTACATCAAGAGTGACAACTTGTATCCATTGCAATATTTGCTCATGCAAATCCAACAAAATATGGACTACATTGCCAAAGCGGTCGGCTTGACTGGTCAACTGGGAGTTGCTCTACCGAAAGAAACAGGTCGTATGGCCATGGTTGTGGTAGCAACCCTTCCAATCGCGATTTTGTATCCATTCTTCCAACGCTACTTTGTAAAAGGTTTGACTATCGGTGGTGTGAAAGAATAGTGCTTATTGAGAAATAACATTTCTCAGTTCCCAACTTCCCTTGTGTGAAGTTAATACTCTTCGAAAATCTCTTCAAACCGCGTCAATGTCGCCTTGCCGTAGGTATAGGTAACTGACTTCGTCAGTCNNTTGAGCAACCTGCGGTTAGTTTCCTAGTTTGCTCTTTGATTTTCATTGAGTATAAGATCATTACATTGTTTATAAGTTTAAAAATAAAAAAAGGAGTTTTTATCATGAAAAACTGGAAAAAATATGCTTTTGCATCTGCTAGTGTAGTCGCTTTGGCTGCAGGTCTTGCTGCTTGTGGAAACTTGACAGGTAACAGCAAAAAAGCTGCTGATTCAGGTGACAAACCTGTTATCAAAATGTACCAAATCGGTGACAAACCAGACAACTTGGATGAATTGTTAGCAAATGCCAACAAAATCATCGAAGAAAAAGTTGGTGCCAAATTGGATATCCAATACCTTGGCTGGGGTGACTATGGTAAGAAAATGTCAGTTATCACATCATCTGGTGAAAACTATGATATCGCCTTTGCAGATAACTACATTGTAAATGCTCAAAAAGGTGCTTACGCTGACTTGACAGAATTGTACAAAAAAGAAGGTAAAGACCTTTACAAAGCACTTGACCCAGCCTACATCAAGGGTAATACTGTAAATGGTAAAATTTACGCTGTTCCAGTTGCGGCCAACGTTGCATCATCTCAAAACTTTGCCTTCAACGGAACTCTCCTTGCCAAATATGGTATCGATATTTCAGGTGTTACTTCTTACGAAACTCTTGAGCCAGTCTTGAAACAAATTAAAGAAAAAGCTCCAGACGTAGTACCATTTGCAGCTACTAAGAACTTCATCCCTTCTGAGAACTTTGACTATCCAGTAGCAAACGGGCTTCCATTCGTTATTGACCTTGAAGGTGATACTACTAAAGTTGTAAACCGTTACGAAGTGCCTCGTTTCAAAGAACACTTAAAGACTCTTCACAAATTCTATGAAGCTGGCTACATTCCAAAAGACGTCGCAACAAGTGACACTACATTTGACCTTCAACAAGATACTTGGTTCGTTCGTGAAGAGACAGTAGGACCAGCTGACTACGGTAACAGCTTGCTCTCACGCGTTGCTAACAAAGACATCCAAATCAAACCAATCACAAACTTTATTAAGAAAAACCAAACAACACAAGTTGCTAACTTTGTCATCTCAAACAACTCTAAGAACAAAGAAAAATCAATGGAAATCTTGAACCTCTTGAATACGAACCCAGAACTTTTGAACGGCCTTGTTTACGGTCCAGAAGGCAAGAACTGGGAAAAAATTGAAGGTAAAGAAAACCGTGTTCGCGTTCTTGATGGCTACAAAGGAAACACTCACATGAGTGGATGGAACACTGGTAACAACTGGATTCTTTACATCAACGAAAACGTTACAGATCAACAAATTGCAGATTCTAAGAAAGAATTGGCAGAAGCTAAAGAATCTCCAGCGCTTGGATTTATCTTTAACACTGACAATGTGAAATCTGAAATCTCAGCTATTTCTAACACAATGCAACAATTTGATACAGCTATCAACACTGGTACTGTAGACCCAGATAAAGCGATTCCAGAATTGATGGAAAAATTGAAATCTGAAGGTGCCTACGAAAAAGTATTGAACGAAATGCAAAAACAATACGATGAATTCTTGAAAAACAAAAAATCATAAGATCAATTGATTTCGTGTATTCATTCCTAACTCCTAAAATAAGAATCACTGCTTTCCTCAGGTTGGTCTGGGGAGAGCAGTGGTTTTTTGAAAGTTTTTGAAGCCATGTATGCTGAGGAAATGTATAAAGACTACCAAACCTAATTTATTTCAGGTTGTTATAAATATCATCTAAATATGAGTGAATTTCTTGTCGTATAGATTGTAAAGAATGATTTCTAGCTGTATCAATGACACCGAATATTCTGTAATGACTACGGAAAAGTTTATCATAATCAATGTAACTTCCTATGATGATAATGTTGGCAAATTCAGAACGGAGTCGTATATCTTCTATATAAGAATACATTGTATCTGAAGATAAAAACATTGATTTTATGATAAAATAGGTAGTAGTGTTATAGGAATAGATGATACGCCTAGAAACTATAATTCTCATTTTTGTTGATAAGTTTTCTTTAATATAAGAATTGATGTCACTTGTGATGATATATCCTAATAATGAAAAATGTAGAATTTGAATTGTATCCATATTTCTCCTCTTGCTCTATCATATCAAAAACATCCGATAGAAGATGTCGAAATCTTAGATTGTATAAATGTTAGCATGAAATGTTGAAAAATAACCATTTATGATAACTCAGATACCTTTTAAGATTTTTTCCATCATAGGATACTAGTTTTGATATGATATAGGAGAGTAAGGAGGAAAAATATGCAAGAATATATTTTAAGCCAAGGCAGAGCAGTTGTTAAAGTGCCTCATTCTAAGGTTTACTATGTGACAACACATCCTACGAAGGCACATGCTGTTATTTTTATTACAGCTGATGGAGTATTTGAGAAGTATATGAGCCTAGCTAGAGTTGAGGAAATGAGTCTGGGTAAATTGTTCAGGTGTCATAGAAAGTTTCTTGTTAACTTATCCAAAGTAATAGGATTGAAGTATGAAACGAAGACCATTTTATTTATGGATGAAAGAGTATCGGATATTAGCTGCTCTAGAAGATATTTTAAAACTGTAAAAGAAAGATGGTTAAATACTAAAGGAGACGAGAAATGAATATCTTTATATTAGAGGATGATTTTATACAGCAGACTAGGATGGAAAATCTGGTGTATGATATTTTAGAGAAGAATTGTTGGGAAGTAAAGCACTGTGGTGTTTATGGTAAACCAAATCAATTGTTAGAAGATATGATGGAACGTGGAGGTCATCAACTTTTCTTTTTGGATATTGAAATTAAAAACGATGTTAGAAAAGGGTTAGATATTGCTTTGGAAATCAGAGATAGAGATCCAAATGCAGTCATTGTTTTTGTAACAACTCATTCAGAATTTATGCCTGTTAGTTTTCAATATCAAGTATCAGCTTTAGATTTTATTGATAAGGAATTACCTGAAAGTGCTTTTAGGGAACGTGTGGAAAAGGCAATCGCTTATGTTCACAAGAATAAACATCAACTAATGACTGAAGATTCTTTTGTGTTTACAAATTCTAAAGCACTCGTTCAGGTTCCATTTTCGGATTTGCTTTATATAGAAACGTCAATGATTCCTCATAAGCTAGTTCTTTATTCTATGAGAGAAAGAATAGAGTTTTACGGTAAAATTTCTGATATATTGAAACAAGAACCCAGATTGGTTCAGTGTCATCGTTCTTTTATTGTGAATCCTTATAATATCTCTTCAATAGATAAGGAAGAAAAACTAGTCTATTTGAAGAACGGGTCAAGTTGCCTAGTATCTAGGTTAAAAATGAGGGCATTGCTGAATATAGTTAAAGATTTACATGATAGTAAGGAGTAGTAAATGTCATTTGTGTTAGTATCTTTGAATTTTTACATACTTTTATTTCTTCATGCAAAAATTTATGGCTATCAATTGACTATAAAGAGATCTTTAGAGTTATTGTTTTTCTATTTTTTATTAGAGTTTTTACTTTTAATCTTGATTAAGACGTTCTATATCCCTGTTGTTATTACAGTACTAGATTATCCCATCTTTTTTATTATCTACACATTTTTGTTGGATAAAAAGAAGTACAGTCTGATATTGACACTTTTTTATGCTCTGTTTCCTATCACATTTTGGTCGATTATCTATGATTTCTTTGTTGATTTTATTATTCCTAATTTTGCTAGTTTAACAGACATATATGTTTATTACGATGCTACCATTTTCTCAATTTTAGCAAGTCTCCTATCTTTGCTTATAATAAAAGTTTTTCAGTATGATTTTAGCTATCTAAGAAGTAAAGTGTTGGATAAACATTTAGCTCAAATAATGAGGATTGCTAATGCTGCAATGTTGGGTTATTTTATCCTTATTCCTTTTATTGGTTACATTAAAAACAGCCTGAATTTATCTGTAAATCATTATCAAGGAGCTATAACTGCAATCTATTTCTTTTTATTTATCTATTTTGTCAATATACTGGACAGAAATGTACGTGAGGAATTGCAAAAAGATTTAGTACTTCAAAAAGAGATTCAACTTCAAAATCTTAAGAGCTATAGTAAACAAGTAGAAGGACTTTATCAAGAGGTTAGAAGCTTTAGGCATGATTATGCAAATATCTTAACAAGTTTAAAGATAGGGATAGACCGAAAAGATATTGATTTAGTTGCTCAAATTTATGACAGTGTCTTGAAAGACTCAGGGAAAAATTTAAAAGATACAAAATTTGATGTAGTGAGATTGAGAAATATAGAGGATTTATCCTTGAAGAGTTTATTAATCTCAAAATTATCCGAGGCTCAGAGTTTACTAGTGCCAGTTTCTTTAGAAATAGAAAAACCAATCGTTATCAAAAAGATTGAGGAAATTGATTTTTTAACAGTTGTTTCTATATTGTTAGATAACGCGATAGAGGCCGCTGCAAGCGCCACTGTCGAGGAACCTCTAAGTGTTTGTTTTTTTGAAGATATGAGAAATAATAAGCAAGTTTTGATTATCCAAAATCCGACCCTAGATAGAGAGATTGATGTTACAAAAATATTTGAGAGAGGAATGTCGTCTAAAGGGCAGAATAGAGGAGTTGGTTTGTCTAATGTTAATAGTATTTTGACAAAATACCCAAATATCATTCTAAAAACTACAAGTTCTAATTTTAGATTTAAACAAGTCTTAGAGATAGAAGTATAGGTGGGGATGGGTGACTTGTATCTTTTATAATCTTTTCATGATAAAACGCATAGTATCAGTCATTTTGAAATCTGATATTATGCGTTTTTATAATTCTATAGATTTTTTATGGTTTGAAAGTAGTCCGTAATTTTAATGGTGTTGTTATAGTTTCATATAGCTCTTCCCACAATCCTCCACCTGTAACCTGGTTGAGTTCGGTAGTTGTTAGTTCTTGAAATGAAGTTAGGTTTTGTTTCTTATCCATGTTAAGATTCTCCTTTTTGATAAGATAATAAATAGTTCTAGAGTGTTATCTGAAAATTAATCAGAATGGGTTAAAATTTTATCTTTGAAATAATCAAAATATGTTTTCTTTGCAGTTACACTAGTGACGCGACCTTGTAAGCCATATTGGATGAGTTTACTATCCTCATTAGATAGTTTTGCAAGAGCGGTTAGTTTAAAGAGATTTCCTTGCTCTGTTCTGGTAGGAGTTTGATCAATTGTCTGAAGTTGGCCGATGATGGTAATGCCGTGATTTCCAATCTTCTCCAGTTTTAATCTTACAGTTTGTCCTTTATCTAGTAGAGGTAGATAGTCAGAAGATACGTAGTAAGTGATTAGTACTTCTCTTGTATCTGTGATGACAGGGAATATTTGAGCAATTTCTGTACCAGTTGGAATTCTATTTTTACCTTCAAATTCACTGTTTAAGTGAATGATACCTTTACTTGGAGCGGTTAAGGTATTGTTTTCTAAGCGCTGCGTTGCTTGATCTAGTTGTACTTTTAATTCTGTTAATTGATTCTCCACGGTTAGTTGTTGCTGTGAGGCTGTCTGTAAAAACTGAGTGCGGAGTATTTCAATTTTGGTTGCTAAACTGTTATCATAAGTTGCTACACTTCCGATACCAGCTTGCTGAATTTTGAGGCTTGCGATAGATGATTCAAGACCTGCAATACTTTGATTAATTTGAGATAAAAATGGCTCCTCTGCAGTTCCTTGTGTTTGTCCTTGTGAGGCTACAAGATAACGATTCAAAATTGACTGGTGCGGATTGCCAGTTGGTAAGCGTGCTCTGTTATTTATGATAGCATCTCTCAGCTCTTGATATTCTCCAATTTGTTGTTGAACTTTTGAAATTTCTTGTTCAATAGCTGATGAACTGCTATTGGTAAGATTAGCTTGATTTGAAACTTCAGTGTTAGTCTTTGAGATACCCAGTTCAATATCATGGGATTGTTTAGTAAAATTCATAAAGGTATTATGGTAGCCAAACTCATCCTCGCCAGAAAAAAGATCAGTCGCTTTTTCTAAGCTTTGTTTCAAAATTCCAAGTCCTTCTTTTTGCTTCTCAAGTCTTTGTAATTGAGTTTCTAAGGCAGTTTTCTGACTTTCTTCCATTGTTTCAGAGTATTTGATGAGTAAGTCCCCTTTTTCAACTACTTGATTTGCCACTAAATGATTAGCAAGGATAGGATTATCACTGGTTGACTGAATGGATGCAATGACACTTGTAGGGGCGATTTCTCCTTGGGAAGTAACAGTAATTTCTTTTGTAGCAACAAGGGAGAAAATCAAGATGAAAGTAAATAGTAATGAAAGAGGTATAATTAACACTGTCGCATAGTTATGGTAACGTCTCTGATAAAACTCGACGCTTCTAAAAAGATTAGGATTCATGACATTCTCCTTATTTGTTGAATAGATGATGGTAGAAACCTTGAGCCTGCATTAACTCTTGGTGGCTACCAACTTCAATGATTTTCCCCTGGTCAAGAACAATGACACGGTTGGTTCGTTCGGCTATACTGAGACGATGGGCTACAAAGAGAATGGTTTTATCAGTGAGGGACATAAGATTATCTATAACTTTTTTCTCAGTCAAGACATCAAGACCGCTAGTAGCTTCATCTAGTATTAAAACAGGAGCTTTAGTTAAAAGAGCACGAGCGAGGGCTATTCGTTGCTTTTGTCCTCCTGATAGACCAGCTCCATCAGAGAGCTGAGTTTGATAGCCCATAGGCATTCTTTCAATGTCTTGACGGATTTCAGCTAATTCACAAGCTCTTAGAATATCTTCTTGGCTAATCATATGATTACCGCCCAAGGTTAAGTTTTCCAAGATAGAGCCATTAAAGATATAGGCTTGTTGGGGTAGGTAATTAATATGACGGCGCAAGACTTTTTTATCAATGTTTTTGATATCCTGATGATTGATGGAAATATGTCCTTTGTAGGGTTCAAAGAAATTGACAATCATTTTTGCTAAAGTTGTTTTACCAGAACCACTGACTCCAACTAGGCTAACCTTATCTCCTTGTTTAATCGTGAGATTAATATCTGTTAAGGTATCTCGTCCAAAACCATACTTATAAGAAAGGTCATCAAATTCAATATCGCCCATCAAAAAATGTGAATGAACAGGGTTTTCTTGAACTTGAAATTCAGATTCGACTAGATAGACTTCGTTCAAACGGTTATTAGCGACCTTCGCAGATTGGAGTTTGGTTTGGAGGTTGATAATATTTTCCATAGGAGTTGTAAAGTAAGAAAGAAGTGTGTTAAAGGTAATCAGCTGACCAATAGAAATTTTACTTGACATGACTAATTGAGCGCCAAACCATAGGATAAGGATATTCAGAACTAATTTTGTTCCCTGCTTTAAACTCGTTTGTAAAATAGAATATTTACTGAGCTTAAAGGATTTTTCCAAATAATCTACAAATTCGCTGTCTATATTTTGATAGCGATTTTCTTCACTCGTGAGCGACTTTATAGTTTCAATCCCGTTGATATCTTCGATAATGGCAGAGCTAACCATAGAATTACTTTGCATGACATCATGGTTCATTTTTTCGAAAGGCTTCATAAAAGAAAAGATGATGAACATGTATATAGGAATAGAAATAAGAGAAAGAAGGAAGAGATTAGGGTTTTGTGCCAGTAAGACGCCTCCTACAAGAATCAGAATAGAAACATCCAGAAAAAGAGAAAGAATGGTAGAAGCCAAGGCATCTATAATAGAGTTAGCATCTGTGAACCGTGAAATGATTTCTCCTGTACGACGTGTCGCAAAGAAAGACATAGGAAGTTCAAAAATATGGCGGATATAGGATAAAATCACATCAATGCTTAATCTCTGACTCAGAATAGTTAGGAGATAATCTCGGGAGAAACTCATGACTTGCTGGAGGATATAGGTTATAACCAGACCAACTGAGATGATTCCTAAAGTTGATTTCATCTGATTTGGAATGTATTCATCCAAGATTCCTTGGAGATAATAAGAACCACCGATATTGATAATCGTGACCAATAAGCTTGAGAGAACAATGTAACCAATGAGAGATTTTTGTTTGAAAATCAGAGGAAGGAAGCTTAGTAGACCATTCTTTTTATCTTTATGGGGTTGATAGCTGGGTTTGGGAGCTAGAAAAATAGCTACTCCAGTCCATTCAGAGAAAAAGCGTTCTTTTGACATTTTAGTGATTTTTACAGAAGGGTCAGGATCACCAATAATCAGATAGTCTTTCTTTGTTTGATAGACAACATAGTAATGTTGGAGTTTTCCTTCTTTGTTAACGTGAACGATAAATGGATAGGGGACATCACTCATGTCAAAGAGAGTTTTATCTGCTTGAACAGGTCTTGTTTCAAATCCCATTTCATTTGCGGCTTTTACAATGCCAAGAGCAGTCGTCCCTTCCTTATTGGTCTTTGCAAGTTCTCTCAAGTGAGCTAGAGAAAAATCTGAACCATAGAATTTAGCAATCGAGGCTAAGGCAGCGACACCACAGTCTCTCGCATCTATTTGAGGAACAAATGTACGTTTATAAGAAGTCATTGGCAATTCCTTTCATATAGTAGATAGGTATATTATGCCAAACTTTACTAAAAAACTTCTTGCTAAATCGTAAACGGTATTTATATTGTCATGAACAGTAATTTTTATTAAGTAAGATGAATCATTGATTTTTATAGTTGACGATAGTATATATTAGTTTTGGTCTTTGATAAAATTTATGAAAAACATTTCGTGATGAAAAAAAGACATTTTATGATTTTAAAGAAATGATATCAGTTAATTATGATATATTGATGTTGTCAAGGTTGCAACAAGACAAAAATTAAAAATAAAAAGGAGGTATTCATCATGAATACAAAAACAATGTCACAATTTTCTGTTATGGATAATGAAATGCTTGCTCGTGTTGAAGGTGGAGATAAAGTAGGGGCTGGAGAAGTTGTTCAAGCATTAGGAATTTGTACAATAGGAGGTGCAGCTCTGGGGAGTGTTATCCCAGTTGTGGGAACTCTTGCCGGCGGGGTTTTAGGAGCACAGTTTTGTACAGCGGCTTGGGGAGCTTTTAGAGCAAGTTAAACTTTTAGCGATATAGTAGATTGGAAATAGTAGTAAAAGGAGGTGATTTATATGAAATACAGATTATTTCTTATTATTTTCTTGAGTAGTGTTTTGGATATTCTTTTAGGTACATTTTTGAAAATCTCGAATGTATCGATTGGGTGGATTGTTCTCTACAGTGGCTTATTTGAAGCAGGAGTTTTCCTTCTTGCTAATAAAGGTTTGGCGGTAAAAATCAAGGAATCAGACATTCAAAAACGCTTTAAATTTATTTTTGGAAAAACGTTATGGTTTCAAATTCTTTTGCTCATCTTTTTGGCGGTAAAACTTTATCTTGGTTTGGATGAGAGACTGATTTTACTTTATGGAAATATTTTCATTGTCTTTAATGCCTTAGTTTATCTTTTGTCTACTAGCCAAATTAATTTAACAAAGAAAGTGTGAAAAGAATGGAACAATCAGTAAATAATTTTATCATTTTATCCGATGAAAAATTAACAATGATAACAGCTGGTGATAAACAACTTGCAGACAGATTTTTAAGTGGAGTAGGTGGTGCAGTTGAGGGGCTTTCGCTTTGTGCACAGACAATCCCCTTCCCAACTCCGCAGATTTATTTAATTTGTGCAGCTGGTGGGGCGGCAGCTTCAGTTTTATGGCCACATTAGAGGATTTAGTTAGGATATAGAATTATTAATCTGGGTATCTCTTTACGCTTATACTCTCTATACTGTATAGGAACGTATCATGTATAAACACTTATTTTTTCCATATTCAAAAATCTTAGACTGGTTGACACCCTATATTCTAGTCTTGGCTTCTGACACCATTGCATTTAATGTTTTTGTGCTAACCTTTGTATCTGTAGTGGTTTTTTCTTTCCTGAATCCCATGCTAGCTTTTATAGCTATATTCTTAGGGGCTGGCTATGTTGTCGGGTTTTGGTTATTAAAATGGTTTGTTTTAGAGAGATTGGAGGTAAAGGATGACTTGTAGGAAGGTGTACTTAGTGTTTAAGTGGTTATCTTTATGGTCGTTTTCAATAAAGATTATACCTTGTTTTTGATTTTTAGTATAGTAACGTCAAATGTAGCTCCTTACATTCATTCCTAACTCCTAAAATAAGAATCACTGCTTTCCTCAGGTTGGTCTGGGGAGGGCAGTGGTTTTTTTACCTTATTTAGATAATTATCCGAATTAGATGATATAAACAATATTAAAATGATAACAGATGATTAAAATATTAAAATTTCTTATATCTTTATTAATTTTTCTTAAGTAGATTTTTAGAATAAAGTAGCTTATAATAAGAGTACAATGAAAGCGCTTAACATTGTGAAAATTCATCTTGTTCTGATTTAAGAGATCTATAGATACAAATTTTTAAGCAGTCGTATATAGATGTATGTCATTTACACAGTTCTATATACTTAAAAATTTATAGAATGATCAATTTAAACGAGGTAGGTGAAAAAATGATAAAAGTTGTTCTCCATTCTTTTTAGGAACAAGAAATTTTACATGAGGTTATTCAAATGAAAAAAACACCCAATCGATGGTTAATTTTGGCAGCAGCCATTTTAACGAATCTATCTCTAGGTGCTGGTTACGCCTGGTCAGTCTTTCAAAAGGCGCTGCTAGAAACCAATGCTAGTCAAGGATGGGTTCAAGCCCAAACTTCTTTGGCCTTTAGTATTTCTTTTGCAATGGTACCTGTTGGTATGATTATTTTCGGTCCTAAGGTTGATTCAGCAGGACCTAAGAAATTTGTATTCCTAGGTGGTATTCTCTTCGGTGCTGGTATGTTTGCTACTGGATTTGCTACTTCTCTTCCAGTCCTTTACCTCACTTACGGGGTTGTCCTAGGACTTGGTATTGGTTCAGCTTATGGAGCATCTACTTCAGTTGCCACTAAGTGGTTCCCAGATAAAAAAGGTTTAGCTGGTGGTTTGACAGCAGCAGGTTTCGGGTTAGGCCCGCTCATTATCGGTCCAGTTGCCAAAGCTTTGATTGCTTCTATGGGTGTTTACTCAACATTCAAAGTATTAGGTATCATTCTTCTAATTGTTATTTGTACTTCTTCATTGGTAATGGAGAAAGCTCCTGCAGCAGCGCCGGCAGCTGGAACAGCTCAACCAGAAGGTAAAACTTACAAAGAAATGCTTCGTGATGGAAATTACTGGCTTCTATGGTTGATTTACGTTCTTGGTGCTACTGGTGGAATGATGATTATCGGTACTGCAGCATCAATTTCTGACCAGTATAAACTTGTAGGAGAAGCTACACTATTCGTTATGCTGGTATCTATCGCTAATACATTTGGTCGTATCTTCTGGGGTACGGTATCTGATAAGATTGGTCGCTATCCTACCGTTATTGCCATGTTTGGAGCGGTTGCTACTGGTTTGTTGCTCACAGCCTTATTCAAAGGTCCTGGAAGCATCTTGGCCATCCTTGGAATTATGATGGTTGCCTTGTCATTTGGAGGCTTCCTCGGTTCATTCCCAGGAATTACTGCTGAAAACTGGGGAGTTACATACGTAGGGACAAACTATGGATGGATGTTTACTGCTTATGGCGTAGCTGCTATTGCTGGTCCTCAGTTAGGAGCACGTCTTGCACAGGCAAACCAAGGAGATTATACAATGGCCTTCTTTATCGTTATCGGCATGGCTATCCTTGGTATTCTACTCCAACTGTTCTATATGGCTAAAGCTAAAAAAGTTTAAAAATGAATCCTTGGAAAATCCAAGGATTTTTTAAAATATGATTGATACTAAGTGTAGTGTACAAGAAATTTTTTTCTAAATTGAAATATAGTAATTTCCAGTCAAATAAATTGCATTCGTTTTCTCAAGCAGGTATACTAGTATGGATAAATAAAAAATTTAGAAAATTTAAGAATAGAAAAGAGAACAAATCTTATGGCAAAAGATATTCGTGTCTTACTTTACTACCTTTATACTCCAATTGAAAATGCAGAGCAATTTGCTGCAGACCACTTGGCTTTCTGTAAATCAATCGGCCTTAAAGGCCGTATCCTAGTCGCTGACGAGGGAATTAACGGAACAGTTTCAGGTGACTATGAAACAACTCAAAAATACATGGACTACGTTCACAGCATCCCAGGCATGGAAGACCTCTGGTTCAAAATTGACGAAGAAAGTGAACAAGCTTTCAAGAAGATGTTTGTTCGCTACAAGAAAGAGATTGTCCACCTTGGTTTGGAAGACAACGACTTTGACAATGACATTAACCCACTTGAAACAACAGGTGCTTACTTGTCTCCAAAAGAGTTCAAAGAAGCCCTTCTTGATAAAGATACCGTTGTCCTTGACACACGTAACGATTATGAGTACGACCTAGGACATTTCCGTGGGGCTATCCGACCAGACATCCGCAACTTCCGTGAATTGCCACAATGGGTTCGTGATAACAAGGAAAAATTCATGGACAAGCGTGTCGTGGTTTACTGTACAGGTGGCGTTCGCTGTGAGAAATTCTCAGGCTGGATGGTTCGTGAAGGTTACAAAGATGTTGGTCAATTGCACGGAGGAATCGCAACTTACGGTAAAGACCCAGAAGTCCAAGGTGAGCTTTGGGATGGGAAAATGTACGTCTTTGACGAGCGTATCGCCGTAGATGTCAACCATGTCAACCCAACTATCGTAGGGAAAGACTGGTTTGATGGAACACCATGTGAACGTTATGTCAACTGTGGAAATCCATTCTGTAATCGTCGCATCCTGACGTCAGAAGAAAATGAAGACAAGTACCTTCGTGGATGCTCACACGAGTGCCGTGTTCACCCACGTAACCGCTATGTTTCAGAAAATGAATTGACACAAGCTGAAGTGATCGAGCGCCTAGCCGCTATCGGTGAAAGCTTGGATCAAGCAGCTACTGTATAAGATCAAACAGTCCTCAGGGGCTGTTTTTCTATGCTTTGTACTCAAAAATCTAAAGTTTGTTTCTGTATCTTTCAGGAAAATAAGGTATACTGTATGTAAACGATTTCAAAGGAGCCCAGTTATGGCGAAAACATTTTTTATTCCAAATAAACAGAGCATTTTAGGAGAACAGGAGATTTTGACTGCCAAGTCGATCTTGGCCTTGGTAGATGGCTTGGAGTCACATAGCTATGATGCAGTCTATCTCCGTCAGCCTCTTAACCGTCTCGAATATATCGAGTGTGCGATAGTGGGGCAATCACAATTTCTCTTTAAAGTTAGCTATGCTGATGGTCAAAAGGCTTACCGTATCGATCTTCCTGACCTATTAACGAAGACAGACTGGCGGATTATCAAGTCGTTTTTAGATGCCCTGCTTGCTTATACAGGAACTGAGATTGAAGGACTAGATGGTTTTGATTTTGAAGCGTATTTCCAGGCAAGTATTCAAGCCTATCTAGCAGACACTGTAGCCCATTTTACGATTTGCCAAGGAATTTTTAATCCTGTTTTCTTTAGTCATGAGGATTTGAAAAGCTTTTTAGAGGAAGATGGCTTGGCTCAATTTGAAGCGCGTGTACGTGCGGTTCAAGAGACAGATGCCTACTTTGCAAGAGTTTCCTTCTATCAGGATGGAGGAGGGCAAGTGCATGGCGTTTACCATCTGGCTCAAGGAGTCAAGACAGTGTTGCCGAGAGAACCATTTGTTCCTGTAGCCTATATGGAGCAATTGGTGGATAAGGAAGTCCAGTGGGAAATCGACTTGGTTCAAATTACAGGAGATGGCTCTAAACCAGAAGACTATGAAGCCATCGCTCGCTTGGACTATGCAAAATTCCTAGAGTCATTACCATCAGAATCTTACCACCAACTAGATGCCAATCAATTAGAAATACAACCCATCTTAGACAAAGATTTTAAAGCATTAGCACAAGAAGAGTAAAGCAGAAGCAGGTCAATCGACTTGCTTTTTGATATATAAAAAATCCTGCCATGGAAGACAGGATTGCTACTCAATGAAAATCAAAG
>NZ_VMLI01000004.1:62376-119165 GCF_013276625.1 Streptococcus sp. 9903
ACTGACAAAGTCAGGAACATATATCTACGGTAAGGCGAAGCTGACGTGGTTTGAAGAGATTTTCGAATAGTATGAAGTTTAAAGAAAGGTTAAGATACGGAGATAATCCCCAATCAGTGCCACTTCAGCTACAAAGAAGAGGAGGATAATGACTCCGTTCACAAGGACAGATAAGAATAACTGATAGAAGGAGTCGGTTTCACTTGCTTGACTAGGTCTCGTAATGATATGGAGGCTAGCAAGCAGAATGATTCCAATGCTAATCACACACAAAAGGGCTGAAAATCGTAGGCTATCAAAGAAGGCAAAGAAACTAGCAATGGCAGTTAGGAAGATTGGAATTGCCAAGAGTTGACTATATTGTTGGAGAACCTTTTCTAGCGTCCAGTCCTTTTCTTGGTAGATAAATCGTCTCACAACGAAACTGCCCAAGAGGAATGAAAAGAAGAAGAGTGTTGTTGCTACTAGGATAGAGATAATCGAAAAGAGATTTAATGAAGCAAATTGTTCAGGGAAGTGATTATGCATAGTTGCTATATGTCCATAGTAAGCATGTTTGATGTGGTAGATACTAAAGAAAAAGGAAGATGCAGAAAACAGAATGAGCAAGAGAAAGGCTGTGTAGCTGTGTGTGCTACTTGTTTCAAGCTTGCTTGTAGGAGATTTGAGAGCCTCCACTAGCCAAGACCAAAAATCAAGCACTTGCTCTTTCCATCTATCCGTAGATTTTGGAGCTTGGTCGGGAATATAAGGACTTTCTAAGGATTTACTGAGAAGAAGTGGCTCTTTCGTAGTTGTTTTTTGCTGAGGAAGTGCTTCTGGACTCTCTTCAGCTATAGTGACTTTTTCTGTTTCTTTAGAAAGGTCTGGCTCTTCTTCAGTAGAATTAGATGCTTTCTTTTCTTCTATTTCTGTTCTCGCTTCACCGCCTTCAGGAGTTTCAATTTTCTCTTCTTGCTGGCTTTCCAATTCGACCTCAGCTTGAGAGACTTCCTCCTCTACTTGAGTATTTTTTTCAATTGGTGTATCGAGATCGGCTATCGTTTCTTCAGCCTTGTCTGCAACCTCTTGAGCTTGCTCTTCAGGCTTGTTCTTGCTTGTTGTTTTTACAAAATCATTACTTTCAAACCATTCTTGTTTCATGGTAGAACCTCCTTTTTAGTTAGATAAATATGCTTCCATAGTAGCAGATGTAAGCGTTTTTGTCAACGTCTGCTTGGTGTGGATATTAGCTCAATATCATCATCAGATCTCGCAATGAGTTGATTCTTGACATCGGTTTTTTCAGTTTTGTAAGGGTTGCTTAATTCCGTGCCTCTTGATTCAGGCTCTTCTCTTGTGAATTGGAAGATAGACCCATAGTTACTTGAGACGTCCCAATTAATTCGTTGGCTTTCTTTCTGGTCTAGGATGATTCGGAGATAATCTTTGGCAATCAGTTCAACCTTACCATGGACTTGGATATTTTCAGCGTGGAAGTGATTTTCTGTTGATTCTAGCTGACTATCTGTAAAATCTGTATCAAAGATATTGACGATATTGGGCGTTGTGAGTTTACTGTTTTTGATACGGCTTCCTTCAATTCGGAGGATATAGCTGTTTGTATTGAGGGTCGCATTTTCAAGGCTAGCATTTATGATGGTGGTTTGTCCGCGATTGGCTGAGATGTTGATCCCTTTTAGAGTTCTCCCTTTCGGTAGTCCGATGATGACATCATTAAAACGATTAGATGAACTACTTACAATATGGAGAATCCCATCAATTCCAGAAGAGATAAATGGACTTTCAGACAGTTTCTTATCAGTGAGACTCAGAGTTCTATCGTTCTGATTGGTGATAAGATCATGGTGAGCAGAAAGTGATGGATGGTAAGAAATGTGGATTTGATCATCGAAAGAGTCTGTGATGGTCAGCGCGTGTTGGTGGAGAGTAATCTCTAGGTTTTCGACTTCCTTACCAAAGGTTAGCTCTTCCGTACGGCTATCATAGACAGGTTCTTTGGACATGGAAAGTAGGCTCTTGATTCCGTCAGATTGGATGCCTACAAAGAGCAGGATAAAGCCGATAACGGTAGTCACCACACCAAAAATGAGAAATCCTTTTGTCAATTTACGCATGCTGGTCACCTCTCTTTCCTTTTTTGAGAACAAATTGCACCAAGCGAACAATGAGTAGACCGAAGAAACGAGCTACATAGGAAATGCCTAGTAAAACTAGTGAAGAAGCACCGATAGCCAGTAAACCAGAACCGAAAATCAAGATAAAGGCTGGTTTGGCTTGGGCTAAGACAGTGAAACTTTCAACTAAAAATAGGAATCCGCCAATGATACCAAGTATGGAAATCGCAAAGAAAGCCAGAATGACAGTCAAAGCGGCCACAAGGATTGCGAACAGGGTCACGAGGATGGCGATTCCCAGAGGAATGCCGATAGGTGCTGCAAGGAGAGCTAACAAGGCGATATGTAAAATTTGTCGGTTATTTTTTTGAGCGGGTGCCTCATTGATTTTTTTATCGAGAAGATTGGATAGAACTTCGTGGGCTGCTTCTTTGGGAGTTCCCAAACTGGCAATGAGTTCTTCTTCTCCTTCGACTCCAGCATCGTCAAAGAGTTCCCTGAAATAGTCCATGGCTTCAATTTGGTCAGCCTGAGGCAGTTTTTTGAGATAGAGTTCTAGCTGAGTCAGGTATTCAGTTCTTGTCATGGCGGATACTCCCTTCTATGATGCCATTAATGGTGTCTGTATAGAGTGCCCATTCATCTTTTAGGGTCAAGAGCTGTTCTATACCACCATTTGTCAAGGAGTAGTATTTGCGCATGCGACCTTGGAACTCTCTAGAATAGGTTGTCAGAAAGCTATTGCCTTCCAATTTTTTGAGAATGGGATAGAGTGTGGATTCTTTGATATTAGCGATCAGCTTAATGGTTTGGCTAATCTCATAACCATAAGAATCCCCTTTTTCCAGTACGGCCAAGATGAGAAATTCAATCAAGGCAGAGGATGTTGGAAAGTACATGGGAAACCTCCTTTTCTAATGTGTAGGATTTTTATATATAATTTTTCTACACATACATTGTACATCTAAAAGAAAGCCCTGTCAAGAGAAATGTGTAAAATTTTTATATATAAAAAAACTTCTAGGAAAAACTAGAAGTTTAGAGAATTTTATCAGCTCTGTCTACTGTAAAGAGGGCTACAGTCATCAGGATATCCACCAGCAAGAGGGCAGCTACAGCTGGTACCCAAGAGTGGAACAGGTCAAAACTGTAACCAAAGAGGGTTGGCCCAAAGGCTGCTAGGATATAGCCTCCTGTTTGAGATAGGCCGGACAATTGGGCTGTCTTTTCAGGGGCGCTTGTCTTGAGTGAAAAGTTGACCATGAGATAAGGGAAGAGGGCGCTGGTTGCAGTTCCGATGAGAAGATGGATGGCAAGCCAGTAAAAGAAATTATTAACAGGGAAAAAGAGCATGGAAATGCCGACCACACCAGCTAGTGAAACCAGAGTGAGCATAAGCTGACGGTTGCGAGTAGATAAACTGGTTGTCAGGCTTGGGATGGTCATTGAGAAAGGAATGCTAATCAGAGAGAAGATAGAAGTCAGTAAGCCAGCTTCGTGACTGGATAGGCCTGCATGGATAGCCATTGTAGGTAGCCAGGTCATAGCGGTGTAAAAGAGCAAGGATTGAAAACCTGCAAAGACAATAACTGCCCAGACCTGTTTATTACGCAAGACCTTTGTTTGACTTTTTTGTTTGGTTTGTGGAGCCAGTCTGTGATTATATCGGTGATTAGGCAGCCAGACCAAAAAAGTTGCTAGACAGAGCAGGGTGAGGAGGATGATAAGTCCTTTCCAAGAACTGGCTTGTGTAATAGGCACGGCCAGATAGGAGGCTAGAGCCGTTGCAATCCCCATAGACGTTACATATAAGGTGGTCAGAAAACCAATCTTCTTTGGTTGATTGGCTTGGATAAGACTAGGAAGCAGCACATTGATGACTGCGATGCTTGCCCCAACCATCAAGGTTCCTAGATAGAGCAGGGGCAGATTGATTAGTCGAATGAGAGAACCGATGGTCAAGAAGAAGAGGCTGTAGGTGAAGAGATGCTCCAAGCCAATTTTCTGAGCAAGTCGGGTAGAAAATGGTGAAAAGAGGGTAAACATAAGGAGAGGCAGGCTGGTCAGGACACCAAGCGAACTAACTTCTACTCCCAGACCTTGCGAAATATCTCCCAAAATAATGGGTAAAACAGTAAAAGGAGTCCGCAAGGAAACACCAATCAGGATAATACCTGGAACAAAAAAGAGTGATTGCTTTTTCATATAATACCTCTTCTAGCTGATTTTAATAACAGCTTATTTTAAGGCTTTTTCCCTATAATGTCAAGTAAGGTTTCTGGCTTTCAAGATAAAAATGGGAAACTCTTGAAAATTATGATAAAATAGTGGAAGGAAATCTATACATTGGAGAAAAACTGTGTCTGAAAAGCAAAAAATCAGCGTATTGATGTCGGTCTATATCAAGGAAAATCCGACATTTTTAAAGGATGCTATTGAGAGTGTTCAAAATCAGACCCTGAAACCGAGCGAGTTGGTTCTGGTTGAGGATGGGCCTTTGACACCTGAGCTCTATCAGGTATTAGACCAGGTGGAAGCTGAGTCTGATATTCCAGTGAAACGCTATCCTCTTGAGCAGAATCAAGGTTTGGGTCTGGCTCTTCGACAGGGTGTTTTGCAGTGTCAGTACGATATCATCGCTCGTATGGATACAGATGATATAGCTGTTCCAGACCGTTTTGAGAAACAGGTTCAGCTAATGGAGAAGGACAAGCTCGACCTATTAGGTGGACATATTGCAGAGTTTATTGATAATCCTGATGAGATTGTTTCTTACCGTCGTGTTCCGACTCAACATGCAGAGATTGTAGCTTATCAAAGGATGAGAAGTGCCTTTAACCACATGACTGTCATGTTCAAGAAGGACATGGTTCTCAAGGCAGGCAACTATGAGGATGGCCTTTATATGGAGGATGACCTCCTCTGGCTCAATATGATTGCTGCAGGAGCCAAGACTGGAAATCTGGATCAAATCTTGTGTCAGGTTCGTGTCGGAGCAGGGATGTTTGAGCGTCGTGGGGGACTGCGTTACCTCAAACTCTATCGTCAAGCTCGTCAGCGTATGCTGAAGAGAGGGCAAATTTCTTACATGGAGTATACCAAGAGTGTTGCGATTCAGATGGTTGTTGCCCTTTGTCCTGGATTTGTCCGACAGTTTATTTTTATGAAACTGTTACGAAAAAGCAAGTAAAAGATTGTAGCAAATCGTAAACTAGAGAAAAAGTGTTATAATAACAATGTAATCATCCAGCTCTTTTAAGGAGGAGTAAATTTCTATGAATAAAAAACTCACAGATTATGTGATTGATCTGGTGGAAATTTTAAATAAACAACAAAAACAGGTCTTCTGGGGCATATTTGATATTTTCAGTATGATGGTTTCCATCATTGTATCTTATATTTTATTTTATGGGCTGATTAATCCAGCACCTGTTGACTACATTATCTATACGAGTTTGGCCTTCCTGTTCTATCAATTGATGATTGGATTTTGGGGGTTGAATGCTAGTATTAGTCGTTACAGCAAGATTACGGACTTTATGAAAATCTTTTTTGGTGTGACTGCTAGCAGTGTCTTGTCATATAGTATCTGCTATGCCTTCTTGCCACTCTTCTCCATCCGTTTCATCATTCTCTTTATCTTGTTGAGTACCTTCTTGATTTTATTGCCACGGATTACTTGGCAGTTAATCTACTCCAGACGCAAAAAAGGCAGTGGTGATGGGGAACACCGTCGGACCTTCTTGATTGGTGCCGGTGATGGTGGGGCTCTCTTTATGGATAGTTACCAACATCCAACCAGTGAATTAGAACTGGTCGGTATCTTGGATAAGGATTCTAAGAAAAAGGGTCAAAAACTTGGTGGTATCCCTGTTTTAGGCTCTTATGACAATTTGCCTGAATTAGCTAAACGTCATCAAATCGAGCGTGTTATCGTTGCGATTCCGTCGCTTGACCCGTCAGAATATGAACGTATCTTGCAGATGTGTAACAAACTGGGTGTCAAATGTTACAAGATGCCTAAGGTTGAAACTGTTGTTCAAGGCCTTCACCAAGCAGCTACTGGGTTCCAAAAAATTGATATTACGGACCTTTTGGGACGTCAAGAAATTCGTCTTGATGAATCGCGTCTGGGCGCAGAACTTACAGGTAAGACGATCTTGGTTACAGGTGCTGGTGGCTCAATCGGTTCTGAAATCTGTCGCCAAGTTAGTCGCTTCAATCCTGAACGCATCGTCTTGCTCGGGCATGGGGAAAACTCAATTTACCTTGTGTATCATGAATTGATTCGCAAGTTCCAAGGGATTGATTATGTGCCAGTTATCGCAGATATTCAAGACTACGACCGTCTCTTGCAAGTCTTTAAGCAGTACAAGCCAGCTATTGTTTATCATGCAGCTGCCCACAAGCACGTTCCTATGATGGAGCGCAATCCAAAAGAAGCCTTCAAAAACAATATCCGTGGAACCTACAATGTTGCTAAGGCTGTTGATGAAGCCAAAGTACCTAAGATGGTTATGATTTCGACAGATAAGGCGGTTAATCCACCAAATGTTATGGGAGCAACCAAGCGCGTAGCTGAGTTGATTGTCACTGGCTTTAACCAACGTAGTCAATCAACCTACTGTGCGGTTCGTTTTGGGAATGTACTTGGTAGCCGTGGTAGTGTCATTCCAGTCTTTGAACGCCAGATTGCTGAAGGTGGGCCTGTAACGGTGACAGACTTCCGCATGACCCGTTACTTCATGACCATTCCAGAAGCTAGCCGTCTGGTTATCCATGCTGGTGCTTATGCCAAGGATGGGGAAGTCTTTATCCTTGATATGGGTAAACCAGTCAAGATTTATGACCTGGCCAAGAAAATGGTCCTTCTAAGTGGACACACCGAAAGTGAAATTCCAATCGTTGAAGTTGGAATCCGTCCAGGTGAAAAACTCTACGAAGAACTCTTGGTATCAACAGAACTCGTTGATAACCAAGTTATGGATAAGATTTTCGTTGGTAAGGTCAATGTCATGCCCCTAGAAGTCATCAGTCAAAAGATTGAAGAGTTTCGTACTCTTAGTGGAGATGAGTTGAAGCAAGCTATTATCGCCTTTGCCAATCAAACTACCCACGTTGAATAAAAAAGAAAAACGCATATTATCAGGTCAGTACAGAAGAACCTTGGTAATATGCGTTTTGTTATGTATAGATTTACTTCATTTTATTCTGAAATGGGGTTGTTGCCCAGTCTATGTTATTGAAAATACCCTAAAACTTCTAATGGTTTGTGGGCGATATAATCAGGTTGATAGTCTAGCAAGTCTGCTTGCTCCCCAAATCCCCAAGTGACGGCCAATTTCTGAATGCCTGTTTCTTGAGCTCCCAGCATATCAAACTTGGTATCTCCGATGATGATGGCTTGTTCCGGTGCTAGTTGATGTATCTGTAAGGCCTGGCGAATGACATCTGCCTTATGAGGTGTTTCAGGGCTGGAACCATAAATGCCATCAAAGAAATGATAGATTCCCAAGTTTTTAGTCATGTCTTGAGCGGTTGGAGTATTCTTTGTAGTGGTGATATAAAGAGGATATTTGCTCGATAGCTTCTCAAGCAAGTCTACAATCTGAGGAAATAGTTGAGCTTCATAGATACCTTTTTCCTTGTAGTAAGAACGGTATATCTGCACGGCTTCAGAAATTTGTTCTTTAGGCAGGCAGGTCGCAAAACTACTTTCGAGAGGTGGTCCCATAAAACCACGAATCGTTTTGGCATCAGGGCTAGGTATCCCCAGCTCCTTAAAGGTATGGGTAAAGGCATTGTGAATCCCGATAGAACTGTCAACGAGGGTTCCATCCAGATCGAAAAAGATAGCTGAGATAGAGGTCATGATTTCTCCTATTTGATAAGCTTATTCTCCGAAAATTTCTTTTTGGAGGTGACGACCAGTAGGGGTGGCAGCAAGTCCACCTTCAGCTGTTTCGCGAAAGGCAGTTGGCATGCTTGAACCCACTTGGTACATGGCATCGATCACTTCATCAACAGGGATTTTAGATTCGATACCTGCCAAGGCCATGTCTGCTGCGATAAATGCAAAGCTAGCTCCCATGGCATTGCGTTTGACACAGGGAACTTCGACCAAACCGGCCACAGGGTCACAGATGAGGCCCAGCATGTTTTTAATGACAAAGGCAATAGCTTGACTGGCTTGATAGGGTGTCCCGCCTGCAGCCAGAGTCAAGGCGGCAGCGCTCATAGCAGAGGCAGAGCCGACTTCGGCCTGACAGCCACCCTCAGCACCTGAGATAGAGGCATTGTTTGCGATGACTAGTCCAAAGGCACCGGCAGCAAAGAGGAAATCCAGCTGTTGCTCGTGGCTGAGGTCTAATTTTTCAATAGCAGCAGTGAGAACGGAAGGCAGACAGCCAGCACTTCCAGCGGTCGGAGTGGCACAGACCAAGCCCATTTTAGCATTGTGTTCATTGACTGCGATAGCATTTCGGGCAGCAGAGAGAATTGTGTAATCTGACAGAGTTTTTCCGTTTTTGATGTAGTGATCCAGTTTGGCAGCATCTCCACCTGTCAGGCCACTACGAGATTTATTTTCATTGAGGCCAAGTTGGACAGAAGCTTTCATGACTTCCAGATTGCGTTCCATGAGAAGGAAGACTTCTTCACGTTCACGACCTGTCAATTCAAACTCTGTTGTAATCATGAGTTCTGCGACATTTCCTTGAAAGTCTAGTTCTGCCTGCTCGACCAATTCTTTGATAGAATAAAACATGCTTCCTCCTATTTAAAGAAATTGACATTGTGGAGATGAGGGATTTTTCGAATTTCTTCGATAGCCTCATCACAGTTGCGACTGTCAACTTCGATAATCATAATGGCTTTTTCACCAGCTTTTTCACGAGTGACATTCATCTGGGCGATATTGATACCATAGCGTGAAAGGGCCTCCGTAACGAGGGCAATCATACCTGGAATATCTTGATGAACAATGATGATAGTCGGTGTATTCATATTGAGAGAGACGGCAAAGCCATTGAGTTCGGTTACCTGAATATTCCCTCCCCCGATAGAAATGCCAGTCACACTGATAGTTTTATGGGCATTTTTAACGGTAATTTTAGTGGTATTAGGATGCGGAGCATTGCTGTCTTTTTGAATAGTCCAGACAATCTTGATACCACGTTTGTGGGCAATCTCCAGGCTGTTTGGGATTTCAGGATCATCTGTATCCATGCCCAAAATACCTGCAACAAGGGCTAGGTCTGTCCCGTGGCCACGATAGGTCTTGGCAAATGAGTTAAAAAGTTGGAATTCGACTTCTGTCGGAGTATCATCAAAAATGGAAGAGACAATCTTCCCAATACGAACAGCACCAGCTGTATGGCTACTAGATGGGCCAATCATAACTGGTCCGATGATATCAAAGACAGATTGAAAACGAAGTGATTTCATCAGTTTCCCCTTATAAAAATTCTTATCTCTATTATATCAAAGAATAAAGGTCTTGACTTTAATTGTGGATGAAAACCTTTCTAATACCTCAAATAGCATAAAAATAGTATCTTTTATGACAAAAAACACCTTATTTAGGGAAATAAAAAATAATTTTGTAATATTTCTACATAAAAGTGTCAAGAAACGGTAATATTTAAAGGGTATCATAGAATTATAGAAAGAAGGAGAATTTTCAAATATGAAATCAACAACTAAAAAGATTAAAACAACTCTTGCAGGAGTAGCTGCCTTGTTTGCAGTATTTGCTCCATCATTTGTATCTGCTCAAGAATCATCAACTTACACTGTTAAAGAAGGTGATACACTTTCAGAAATCGCTGAAACTCACAACACAACAGTTGAAAAATTGGCAGAAAACAACCACATCGACAACATTCATTTGATTTATGTTGGTCAAGAGTTGGTTATCGACGGCCCTGTAGCGCCAGCAGCACCAGCTTCAACGACTTATGCAGCTCCAGCAGCTCAAGATGAGGCTGTTTCAGCTCCAGTGGCAGAAACTACAGAGGTAGAGGAAGAAACTCCAGTAGTAAGTGAAACAGTAGCAGAAGAAACTGTTGCTTCAACTGTAAGCGGATCTGAAGCAGAAGCTAAAGAATGGATTGCACAAAAAGAATCAGGTGGTAGCTACACAGCTACAAACGGACGTTACATCGGACGTTACCAATTGACAGATTCATACTTGAATGGTGACTACTCAGCTGAAAACCAAGAACGTGTAGCAGATGCCTACGTTGCAGGACGTTACGGTTCATGGACAGCCGCTAAAAACTTCTGGCTTAACAATGGCTGGTATTAAGAAATAGGGAAGGAGCTTTGAATGGCTCTTTTTTTTATTACTTGACAGGTTATATATGTTGATTTATAATATAGGTAAAGCAGGAGTTGTGTAAGCGTTAACAAATGCAGTGCCCTTAACTTTGTATTCAGCAAAGAATTATGATGTAGCTAGAAAAGAAAGAATTCTAGTTTGATACAATACTACCAGTCTTATTTAAAGTTGTTATGGAACTATTTTCAAAATAGATAGGCCTCTGTTTTAGGCGGAAAAGTTAATCAGGAGGTTAAGTGATGAACTACAATTTAAAATATCTTTTATCAGGAATATTTGTCCTAGTCTTTATAGGTTTCCTAGTCTGGATGCGTTATTTTAATCAGAGGAAGGAAGAAGAGCATTCGGATGTGTCTTTTGAAGCGAGGTTAGATAGTGAGGTCAAGGACTTATATAAACAACTAGGATTGGGTGAGGAGCCTCATTATTTCTTAGCCTATCGCTACCTACATCCTTGGTTTGATTTGGCGATTTTACCACCAACAGTTGAAATTTTCTTAACTAAAATAGCGTTGGTGATGGTAACTCCAGATGAACTACTGATAAGAAATATTGGGAATGGGATGACTTTCACAAGTGAGCATCATCGTGATTTGCGACAAGGCCTTATCCGCATTCCAAAATCAGAGATGAAAGAATTTGAGATTCGTAACTGGAAAAAATTTTTTGTATTTGGCGATTTTTTGACAATTAAAACAAGCCAACATAGCTATTATTTGCAGGTTAGAGATGATGGACTTCAAAAAGGAAGTCTTTCTACCAAACATTTCTCAGACTTGAAACGACAAGATTTTCTAGGATTATTGACAGATAAAAGGACATTCTGATAGACAATTGCCCTAGCGGCTTATTGTAAACTTTACAGATAAGCTGTAAATACTAGAATCCATTCAGAAAGGCAATTCCTATGAAAAATAAAATTTTAATCATTATTTATATTTTAGCCTCGCTAATCATCAATTTTCTAATCTTTTCACTTTTGCATATTGATTTTAAGTGGTGGACAACTCTGGCTATCAGTGCAGGATTTATTTACACCTACTTAAAATTTAGTAAAAAATAAAAAGAGGTTGCACTGATTAAAGAAAATTAGAATATATTAGAGGTAAACAGATAGTAGTAGGGGGATTAAGATTTCTATTGATGAGCCTGAATTTTCTTATAACGTTATCCAACAAACTGACCTATGAAACTTCAAAAATTTAAAAACCACAGGGTATTCCTTTCAACTTGATTGTATTCAAGATTGGAATTACAGTGTGGTTTTATTTAGAAGTTAGTTTTTTCTAAGCCCTTTTCTCTTTCCTTCCGTTGATAATAGGTCTCTACTTCTTTTTTGAGATGAGACAGCATAGAAGTTTCCTCGGTCAGCTCCAGAAGTGAGAAACCTTTTTGGATAAGTCTAGCGTCATCCCTACAAATCCCGATACGGGCATAGCAGATAGCAAGCCTATCGTAGTGCTTCTTTTTCTTGGCATCCTCTAGTAAAGTATAGCAGATTTGTTGACACATGTTTTTGTCTTGATGGTATAAGTAAATGGTGGACAGATTGAGTAGGATTGCCATTCGTAAGTCATATAAATGTTGGTAGTTTTTATAGACTTCTAGGCGTTGCAATATTTTTCCAGTGATGAGATGGAGGTGTTCGATGGGAAAGCTGAAAAGGATGGTATTGAGGATTTTTAGGTCGCTTTCATACCATGTATCTTGTTTTTCAATTTTTTCCCAAAGATTTTTGATAGTCTGTTTCACTTGATCTGACAGTTCCCCAGTCCCATGTTGACGGAGATAAATAACAACTTCCAGCATATCCCTGATTTCTTCTATAGGTAGGTCGTGGCGGGTCTTGAGATAGTTTTGGCATTTTTGAAATAGTTTTTCGAGTTCACTAGTCCCTAGAATTGAGCTCATATTGAGATAGGTTTGCATGATTTCTGTTCGTTGGCTTGGTTGATAGAGATGGCAGATATAGTCAAACTCTTCAAAACTCATATTGATTTGCCGGAGAAGAAACTCCATATTTTCATATTTGGGAGTTACCTTGCCGCTTTCAATCTTTGATAGGCTGGTTCTTGAGATGACATTTCCACAGACCTCTTCTTGGGTCAATCCTTTTGACTCGCGTATTTCTTTATAGACCTTTCCGAAATCATAACGCATAATTTTCTCCTTTTCGTGAAAAAAGTTAACAAATAATAAAATCCTATTAAAAATATTGTATCATAATAACAGGAATAGTAAAAAAGAAAACTAAAATAATGTGTGAAAAAAGTTAACTAATTTTAAAATAGAATAAAGAAGAGGTATACTATAGATACAAAATACAGATAGGAGGGAAAAAGTATGAATAAAAAAGTTTTTCGCTTTTTAGTTCTTCTTGCTTTCTTATTCAGCATTGCTACGGTTTTCCCATGGAACTGGCCGATATAATGCGCTAGTTGTAAAAATGAAAGGAAGGTGAGTCCAATGGACTACGATACTTGTTGATAAATTACTATAGCTGTTTTTACGGAACAGCTCTCAATAATAGGAGAAATAAATCATGAGAAAATTAGTTAAAATTGGTGTTGCATCTTTAATGGTATGTGGTATACTTGCTACTACAAATGCTTTAGCAGTATGGGTTGATGGTGGTCAATGGAACTATGGAGTAGGTTGGACAGGAACTTTTGGATATTCTGATTATTTACATTCTACTCGATCTCATACAGCAACTGTTAAGCATGGAGGTAGAATCTCTAAGGATCGTGAAGATCCCGAGGTTTGGGCTAAAGCTGCCCTTAATCAAATTCCACCAACAGGAATGGAATATTTCTATGGATTTTAAGTGAAATTCTCCCTCTTCTATTAGGAGAGGGAGAACTTTAGTGGAGGTACTTTTATGAAAAAAATCAGTCATCTTTGTATGTTTCTGCTGTTGCTGTGTACCACTTTTTTTGTTTTTAATGTAAACTACACACGTGAAGCGGTTCGGATTCGGGAAATGGGAAAGACTGTAGATTCTTTGGATTTGTATTTGAAAGATATTAACGAACCTGCAGCGTCTGTTCTTCGATTTTTTGAGGATGTATCAAAGGAGTACAAAGTCTCCATCATCAAAACAGACAGTGGTGATGAGGTAATCAAGTCTGGTGTTTTTGATAAAGATACCTTCCCCTACCAAGAGTTTGGGATTTCTTCTCTTGATTTTACCACAGATGGTGAAGGAGTCTACAGTAATAAAGAAATTTCTAATAAACTTGATACGATACCGACCTTTCTAAAAGCCAAGCCTATTCAGCTTATAACTTTTCAAACCTATATCAAGGATACATCTCGTAGTTTAAATGGTCGCTATACGATAACTTCTACACAAGAGATGGATAAGGATAGGATTGTACAGAAATGGAGCGATTTTTTCAAGATAGACCAGGCTACCTTGCTAGAGCCTACCTATAAAAGTGCAGTGGAAGTCATAAATCGAGATTTGCTTTTATCTGCCATTGTTTTTGTCTTGGCTATTTTACTTCTTGTGTTAGTAACAGTTTATCAGCCGATGATGGAGATGAAACGAGTGGGGGTTCAAAAGTTACTTGGTTTTCAAAGCGGGGCGATTTTAGCTGGTTTTGTAAAGACTAATTTTTATCTTCTCTTGGGTGGAAGTCTTGTCATTGACTTGGGACTATTTTTAGTGCTGGACTACAGGCCAAAACTTCTGTTCCCAAGTTTACTCTTATCCCAATTTCTGCTTTTACAGTTATATTTGTTCATCAGTTGGCTGACCTACCTGATGATTCAGAAAATGACAGTCAGTTCCATGTTGAAAGGTTTTTCATCTGTCAAACTTGGTCTCATCTTCAATTATGTGATGAAAATAGGGACAACTATTTTACTGACGGCCTTACTGATTGGGGTGGGCAGAAGTCTAGAACAAGAAAACAAAGAACTTGCTTATCAGCAACAGTGGGTAAGCCAAGGAAATTACCTGACCTTGGAAACCTTCAAACTCAATGATAATCTGTGGCAAGAAGAGCTAGCAGGGTCAGGGAAATCTACAGATTATTTCTACCAATTTTATCAAGACTTGCTAGCAAAAATACAAGTAAACTATGTGCGAAGTGCGAGTCTTTCTATCAAACCAGTCATCAAAGCTGAACAAGTGCAGAACTACCAACTGCCTGATAAGGTAGATGTTTACTATGCTAATAGCAATTTTCTAAAGAGCAAGGGATTCAAGTTACCAGATACCGGCACTAAAAAAGTTATTTTGATGCCAGCCAGTGACAAAGGACAAGAAGGCAAGAATCAATTCTTGGGAAAATCCATCGCCTATCTTTCTCTGAGGTATGAAGATCAGCAAAAGCAAACAATAGAAGATATGGATGTAGAAATTGCCTACTATGAAGGAGATTGGTCTTTCTTCCCTTATAATAATGAGCGAAAGGAAAATCTCCACAATCCAATCATTAGTCTAGTAAATGATCAAGACATGATGTGGGAAGAAAAGACTCGCTTGTCAACGACAGGTTTAAACAACCCGATGAAAGTTGAAAATACAGAACAAAATCAAAAAGTGATTACGGAGTTAGTTGAGAAATTATCAGATGGGAATTATTTAAAATTTTCATCGATTCAAGCCATTCAACAAGAGAAAGTGGATTCTTATCGAGATGCAGTTCGAAATCTTAATATACTCTTTGCTTTGTTTGGTCTCCTTAGCATGATGATTTCCTACTTTTTACTCGTTACTACTTTCTTGTTGAAGCGCAGGGATATCATTACCAAGAAGTTTATGGGGTGGAAACTGGTCGATCGCTATCGTCCTCTCCTCGTTCTGCTCTTGCTGGGCTATAGTCTGCCTCTTCTAGTCTTGATTTTCTTTGCCCATGCGCTCTTGCCACTCCTGCTGTTTGCAGGCTTTACATGTTTGGATATACTATTTGTGCTAGGCTTGGCTTCTAGGATGGAGAAAAGAAGTCTAGTAGAGTTATTGAAAGGGGGCATCTTATGATTGAGTTGAAAAATATTACCAAAACCATTGGGGGAAAAGTGATTTTGGATAACTTATCTCTCAGGATTGATCAGGGGGATTTGGTAGCCATTGTTGGCAAGAGTGGTAGTGGTAAGTCGACCTTGTTAAATTTATTAGGTTTGATAGATGGTGATTATAGCGGACGGTATGAGATTTTTGACCAGACAAATCTAGCGGTTAATTCTGCCAAGTCACAAACAATAATCCGTGAACATATCTCTTATCTATTTCAAAATTTTGCCCTGATTGATGATGAAACGGTCGAGTACAATCTTATGCTGGCACTGAAATATGTGAAATTGTCTAAGAAAGACAAGCTCAAAAAGGTGGAAGAAATTTTAGAGAGAGTAGGTTTGTCAGCTACGTTGTATCAAAAGGTTTCCGAGTTGTCTGGTGGGGAACAACAACGAATTGCAGTTGCTAGAGCCATCTTAAAACCCAGCCAGCTGATTTTAGCCGATGAACCAACAGGTTCTCTGGATCCTGAAAATAGAGATTTGGTCTTGAAGTTTCTCTTAGAGATGAATCGCGAGGGGAAAACAGTCATTATTGTGACCCACGATGCTTATGTAGCCCAACAATGTCATCGTATCATTGAATTGGGCGAGGGGAAATGAGTTAGTTCTGCTTATTTTGACTGAGTGAATACTAAATTGTCAAATTAAGTTAGATTTTTCATGTAACTCAGAAAAACTTGGTAGGGTGATTGATAATTCGATGATTTCCTAGGAATTCTATTTATTGAGTATAGGTCATTTATGTTAGTTTCTTTCAGACAAATGTGGTGTTTATCTGAGCCTAACATAGATGGCTTTTTCTGTCTAGTTTAATTTTACAAATTGGGTCTCTCAATCTCAAAAGTGCATAGAATACTCATTACCATTACTTGAAAATTTGATAATCTTAAAGTAATTATAAGGAGGAATTACTATGTCAGCAATTACAGATAAATGGATAAAACTATTTAATAATGTCAATAATTCTCAGGAGTTAGATACATTTTTAAAGAATGTTTCAGGGAAAGGGCTCAATGAATGGGAACAACTATATAATGACTATGATGAAAGTAAAGATTTATTTATTGAAGAAGCGCTAGAACAAGGTGAATGGATGTTATATACTCCACAGCAAAGGCTTAAGACTAGAATCAATTGGTTAGATTTATATAAACCATTGTGTTATAAATATGTCCAAAAAATTTATAGTATTGTTGAAACTAAGAATTATATTTCTGATAAACAGACTTTTATAGAAGGTATTGAAACATATTTTTTTGAGATTTGTATGAATATTAGTTATCGTACAGTTGTTTTAGAAATTAATGATTTACGCAGAAATTCAAAACTTCTGGGGGAGAGTAGTGAGGATAGATATAAATACTATATAGACACTTTATTACGAGATAAAGAATATATTGTTGATTTTTATAAAAGATATCCAATGTTATATGAGGTATTAGATCAAAAATTAAAAAATATAAGTTTTTATATTCAAGAAATTTTAAATAATTTAGAAGACGACATTCAAGATATTCAGAATTATTTTAAAGTATCGAATTTACAATTATCCAAAATTAATTTTAATGCAGGTGATACTCATTCTAAAGGCAAGACAGTTTGTATATTAAATTTCAAAGATAAGGATATTGTGTATAAACCTCGTAATATGATATTGGATGTTAATTTAAAATTATTTGCAGAAGAATTTGAAAAGACATTTGGAATCTCGAATACATTATTTATCCCTAAGACTTTAACTAAGAAAGGATATAGCTATGTAGAAATGATTGAAATTCAAGAATGTTCTACTTTAGAAGATGTAAAAATATATTTCGAAAATATGGGGAAAATTCTAGCATTTTTACATTTGTTTGGTGCCAAAGATTATCATGGAGAAAATGTATTAGCATCTGGGAGATTTCCTTATTTGATTGATAATGAAACAATTCTTCATTTTAGTGAAAATGAGACAATTAATACATCTATACATAAAATGTATGACTTTGTAGCTAACTCAGTATATAGTACAGGTATTTTGCCAATGACGCTATATTCAATTAATAATAACAAAGGAATGGAAATAGGTGCATTAAATTCTGGTGCAAGAAGAGAATCTCCCTATTTAACACATCAGCTGTCTAATGTTGGCACTGATGAAATCAGAATTGAAAAAGTTTTTAAAGAGGTTGGAAGCTTTCCCAGTACTGTTAGATACGAGGGTGAGAATGTCTCTTGTTCTAATTATTTACCTCAAGTTCAACAGGGATTTGAAGAGATTTATAGAATTTTTGTTGATAATAAGTCAGTTATCTCAAAAATGATTAAGAAATATTTTAATAATTGTGAAACGAGATACATTTATAGAAATACCAATATATATGTACAGTTGCTAGAGACTAGTCATCACCCAGAACTCTTAAAAAATCGTTATGATTTTGAAATGTATTTTCTTAGATTATGTGAATATGGTGATATTTCCAATGAATTTGATAGTAAAATGATTCATGATGAGATTAATCAATTGAAAAATGATGATGTCCCAATTTTTTATTCCGATTCATCTAATAATAATATTTCAAATGGAGTTAAGGAATATATTTTATCACTTGAGGGCGAAAGTATTGTAGAGAAAATTTTAAATAGAATAAAAATAGCATCTACTTCAAACTTAGTTCGTCAGAAGAGAATTATTAATATGTCTTTTATGGGGACCGAATTATTTGTAAAAAATATTGAACCTTCTAAAAGAAAAGATCTTGGAAGAGAATTATTTGTAAAAAGACTATTATCTAGTAGGTTTGAACATAATGGCGAAATTAGCTGGTTAGCAATGCTAGCTATGGATAAAAATTATGATATATCACCTATGAAGTATGATTTATATTCAGGTACAGCAGGCATTTTACTTGGAATCAATAGTTTAAAAATCAAGGAGTTAGAAGAACTTTTTCCTGGAGTAATGAAATACACTGTTAACTACATAAAGGATTTTAGTTCTGATATTACATATCAAAATGTTGGAGCTTTTACCGGAATTTATGGCTATCTATATGCATTGTGTGTATTAAAGGAGAGTAATAAAGATATTCCTTTGGAGATTGAAACATGTATCTTTGAAACCATTTTTAGAACTAAAGATATAGTTTCAAATTTAGATAATTTAGATATTATCGGTGGGATTTCTGGTATTTTAGGTGTTTTATTGAAAGTCAATAGTACATTTAAAGGAAATTTAGATATATTAAATTTGACAGATAAGTTGATGAAACTAATTGTTCAACGTCTGCTTAAAATATATGCCGAAGAAGGGGTATGGATTTCAGAAGATCCAGGGTATGCTCACGGGAATTATGGTGTAATTGTTCAGCTATATAAATATAGTTTAAGTTTAAGTACAGATTCAAATATTAGAAAAATGATTATTCAGTGTGTACAAGACTATTTAAGGAAAGAGAGAGAGGAACTAAATCCCAATAAAGTTCTAAAAGTAAGAAAAAATGCTAAATACTACTCCTGGTGTAATGGTATTGTTGGTATTGTAAAAGCTAAGCATTATTTGTTAATTAATGGGTTATCAGATAAGTTGTTATCGGAAGAAGTGGAGTATTACAGCAGAGATATACTAATTAATGGATTAAATTTGGATAATTCAATTTGTCATGGGAATGTGGGTAATTTGGTGATTTTGGATTCAATTTTACCTGTTCAAACTAATCAATTTGAAAATGAGATACATCAGGAAAGCAATCAATATTTATTAGAAAAAATGACCTATGAAACTGATGATTGGGGTGTTTTGACAGGTGAAATGGGAATATTGATGTCTAATTATAAGGCGGGTAGAAAATGTCTTAATGAATTGCTATTATTAAATTAAGGAGGAATGTAATGAAGAGAAGAGTACCATTTATAGAACAGCATCAAAAAACAGAGTGCGGTTTATGTTGTGTAGCAATGGTATCAAGTTATTTTGATCATGAGATTTCTGTCAAAGATTTACGTAATATTCAGGAAACAGGAAGGGATGGAACAAATTTTGGAAACTTAATTGATATATTAGAAAATATTGGATTTTCTATTAAGTCGTTTCGTTATCCCAAAGAACAAATTGAAAATTTCTCTAAAATTTTGACTCCAGCAATTGCCTTATGGCAAAGTAAACATTTTGTAGTAATTGAGAAGGTAAACGAAAAATTTGTATGGGTTGTCGATCCAGAACTTGGTAGAATTAGATATAGTTTGGAAGAATTTTCAGAAGGTTTTTCAGAGTATCTAATCAGTATAGTAGATAGTTCACAAGTATCTAGGAGAAAGAGTAAAGAAAACTTTCAAGTAGTTTATAAACAGTTGTTAAAAACTTGGCCATATTTTATTCCATTGCTTTTTTTAACACTAGGTAGTTATGGAGTAAATTTTATTTTTCCTCTATGGATGCAACAAATTTTAAACGAAGTCTCAAAGGGAGTTTTTATTAAACAATTCGATTTATTACTTAGATTCTTAGTTTTTGTCTCCATATATTTTATTATCATGTTGTGCCAGAGATATTTTGCAATTATATTGACAAGTGCTATTGATGAGCGACTAAACAATAATGTGATAAGTAATCTCTTTAAGTTACCTTATAAATTTTTTTCTACTAGAAGTAGCGGAGATTTAATCTACTCAATAAATGGTTTGTCTAGAATCAGACAGTTATTTACAAATCAGTTTATACTTGGGATTTTAGATATAGGGTTTGCTATTTGCATTTTAATCTATTTTGCTAGATTTAATTATATTATATCCTTATTAGCTGTTCTATTGTTTTTTTTGAATCTTTTTATATTATTCTTGACCAGACAGAGTTTAGAACAAAGAAATAAGTCATTTATAATTTCTCAAAATGACTTACAGAATAAACAGATTGAAATGGTTTATTCTATGATGGGAATTAAAATGGAAGGTTTTGAAGACCAGACATATAAGCAGTGGAAGAGTTTATTTGATAAAAATATATATAGATATAAATGTAGTGAAATTTTTTCAGGATTTGTGAATTCGTTATTTACTATTATCACATTTATTTCACCTTTTATATTGCTGTTTGTTGCTTTACAATCAAATAGTAGTGTTGGTATAGGAAGTGTATTTGCACTTTATTCTTTAAGTACTCTTTTATTCAGTAAAACTAATAATATTTTTGAAACAGTAGTATCATTTTACAATAGTAAAACGTTTTTAGCTAGGATAGTTGAAATTTTAGAAGAAGACATGGAGGAAAATGGAGAATTAAAATTTGATTTAAAAGGCGATATTGAATTAAGAAATGTATCATTTTCATATACAAAAGATAGTAAAAAGGTTTTAGAAAATATTTCTTTAGAAATAAAACAAGGAGAGCAGGTTGCAATTGTCGGATCATCTGGTTCTGGGAAAAGCACTCTATCTAAGTTATTAATTGGTCTATATCCAGCAAGTTCAGGAGAAATATTGTTTGATAATATAGATTATGATAAATTTGAGAAAAAATACTTACGTCAACAAATTGGAATTGTACCTCAAGATATGACACTCTTTAATAAAACTATTCTTGAAAATATTATAGGTGATAATATTATTTCACAAGAAGAAGTAGAGGAAATTTGTAAATTAGTAAATATTCACGATGAAATCCAAAATATGCCTATGGGATATCATACGCTAGTTTCGGAGATGGGATTGAATTTGTCTGGTGGGCAACGTCAAAGAATTATTTTGGCTAGAGCATTAGTCAAGAAACCTCGAATTATGCTCTTAGATGAAGCGACAAGCTATTTAGATAATGTAAACGAAAAACAAATAATGAGAAAATTTAAAGAGCAGAATATTACTATAATCTTGATTGCACATCGTTTATCTACAATTATTGACTCTGATCAGATTTTTGTTATGGACAATGGAAAAATTTCTGAGAGAGGGACGCATAGAGAGCTATTAAATAATAGAGATGGTTTATACAGTCAACTTTATCAAATGAATTATTAATTTTAATAAAAAATTTCAAGTTTAAGTTATTTTGCATTAAATGAGTTGATTATGCTTATCATTTGTATCACACTTCCAAGAAAAGTAAGAATAAACTTATGTCTCAGAAGTATGGGGTTTAGTTTTATAGTATCACTCACTAAAAATATTGGAAAATGTAAAAATTGAAAAGAATTCTACTTCGTCAAGGTGTAATGACCTCAAAAGTTGAACTATTAATTTATGCTAAGGATTGAATCCTGTATTGCACAGGACTCAGTCCTTTTAATTGTGGTTTCAAGCCAGTTTTTCTCTGTGAGAAAAATTAGTCAAATAATATAGCATGACCTGAACGAAGTTCAGCGAGCGTTTTTAGACGCCGCTGGAGAGAAACGGCTTATAGCCAGTGTACAAGCCACCCGTTTTCACGGGTGGTTATGACTAGTCGAATTGCCACCGATCAACACTTTACTCAAAATGGTTTCTATTGTTTCTTGATTGAGAGCTTGAAACAAGGTAAGTTTTAATTTTCTAATACGAACTTTAAGAACAGATTATTTCTATTTTTCTGAAAAAAACGACAAGATTATGGAATTTCCAAAGAAATACTCCGTTGTGACATCAATATAGCCTCCAACTTTATTTTCTACTAGCAGTATGCTGAAGGTGTGAGAATTATGATAGATACATTGTCATAGAGCTAAATTGATTGTTCCAATTTAATTGTTCAAGCTAGCTTGACATAGATAGAAAAAGATATTTCACACGGAGTCTATTGCTATATTAGAATATCTAGCTAATCAATCTGTATTACCATTTTTAATTTTTAAATCGTTCAATATTATTGCACGATTTACTCATTACTAAAGCTATTTAGCGATGTATACTTAGTAGTGTAAAGATGATTATCTTAAAAAAAGAAAGGAGAGTTGTTTATGACTAAACATATTCATAAATGTGAAGAAATTGATAGTCTTGATTTTGAAGTAAACGAGCAAGAGCTTTCAGGCAAATCAGGTTCAGGTTGGTTTACGGCAGTTCAATTAAGTCTAGCAGGTCGTTGCGGTCGATGGTTTACAGGATCATTTGAATGCACTAGTAACAACGTAAGTTGTGGTAAATAAAAATGGGGGAAAAATGATGGAAGAAAAGAAAATGTCATCAGAGATTGATAATTTGGATTTTGAAGTAAACGAGCAAGAGCTTTCAGGTAAATCAGGTTCAGGTTGGTTTACGGCAGTTCAATTAAGTCTAGCAGGTCGTTGTGGTCGATGGTTTACTGGTTCATTTGAATGTACTAGTAACAACGTAAGTTGTGGTAAATAAAAATAGGAGAAAATGATGGAAGAAAAGAAAATGTCATCAGAGATTGATAATTTGGATTTTGAGGTAAACGAGCAGGAGCTTTCAGGCAAATCAGGTTCAGGCTGGTTCACGGCAGTTCAATTAAGTCTAGCAGGTCGTTGTGGTCGATGGTTTACTGGTTCATTTGAATGTACTAGTAATCATGTAAAATGCGGTTAACTAAGGATTAGAAAATTTTATTCTGATAAATAGTATTTGTTAAATTTATTATAAACAAGGAAAGTTTTGCGAGGGACAATATGGAAAACAAGCAATATAATTCAGAAATTGACACTTTAGACTTTGAAATTAGCGCTCAAGAATTGGAAGGAACTTCTGGTGCAGGAGGCTGGTATTCAGCATTTAAAATGACTCTAGCTGGTCGCTGCGGTCGATGTTTCACATGTTCTTATGAATGTACAAGTAATAATGTTAATTGTTAATTTAGGAAGTATATATGTTTCTTGAGATGTGAAAATTTTCCTTGTTATAGTTGACAGATATAGAGTTAAATGATAAATTATAGGAGAAACAAAATGGAAGAAAATTATGTAGAAGTTGATAGCTTGCGTCATGAAATTGACAATCAAGAATTAGCAGGTAATTCTGCAGCTGGACTCAGAACAGCAATTCGAATGACTAGTCAAGGTCGCTGTGGGTGGGCTTTCACGCTTTCTTATGAATGTACGTCACCAAATGTCCGCTGTAGATAGAATGAACAAGATTGGAGAGTAAGATGGAAGGAATTATTGGAACACTTGAGTTTTATGCTCCCGTATTGATTCTAGGAGCATCTATTATTGGTATCGTCTACGTTATGAAAAAACGAAAAGAACGAAAATGATGTATATTTAAAAAGCCATACTAGTTTATGGCTTTTTTACTTGTCTTTAGAGAGATTATGCACGAATTACTCATGATATTAAAGCTCAGATTGATTATAATAGTCTTGTAAAATAGAAATGGAGGAATATTTATGTCACAATTAGTTGTAAAAAATTTAAATAAAGAGTTTGGGGAGGGAGATAGCCTAGTTCATGCTTTATCGGATGTTAATCTCTCTGTAAAGACAGGAGAATTTCTTGCTATTATGGGAGCAAGCGGCAGTGGAAAAACAACTTTGTTAAACTGTATTTCAACAATCGATAAGCCGACGTCAGGTGATATTTCCTTTGAGGGATTTGATATCATCAATGCAACAGATAATCAATTGGCAAACTATCGCTCACAAAATATTTCCTATATCTTTCAATCTTATAATTTAGTTGAAACTTTAACAGTTTATGAGAATATTGTCTTACCATTACAAATTCAAGGGAAAAAAGTTGCTGATTGTCATTTAAAAATAGAAAATATCCTAGAAAAATTATCAATTGGTCAATTACGAAATAAATTTCCCAATCAATTATCAGGAGGACAAAGACAGCGTGTTGCCACCGCACGTGCTCTAATTGATGAATCTAAACTGCTTATTGCAGATGAACCAACAGGTGCTTTAGATTCGGCTAACTCAGAAAATTTAATGGCTCTTCTGCAAGAGATTAATCAAGTTTTTGGCATTACCATTTTAATGGTGACACATGATCCGGCAGCAGCTAAGTATTCATCACGAATTATTCTATTAAAGGATGGACAAGTTACAGCAGATATGTACCGCCATTCTTTATCAAATGAAGAATACTTACAAAAAATTTATAAACATACACGATAAGGAGAAGTAGGATGTATCCAAAATTAATTCTCAGAAATGTTCAAAGAAATTTACAGACCTACACAGTTTATTTTCTTAGTTTAACGTTAATTTATAGTCTACTCTATGCATTTAATGCTTTGCCAAGTCATCCTGTTATGCAAAGTTTATCAGGTGCTAAGGAGATGATGACAACCATTATGACACAATATATGGGACTATTATCTTATGTTGTATTGAGTACAATTGCTTTTTTAGTTGTTTACTCCACTGGTTTCGTATTAGGTCGAAGAAAACAAGAGCTAGGTCTATACGCAACATTGGGGATGAAAAAACGTCATATTGTAGGAACGCTTTTCTGTGAGACAATGGTTGTTAATCTGTTTGCTTTGCTTGCAGGATTTATCTTAGGGTTAGGAGTATTGATTGTTCTAGCACATATTGCATCTAATTTTTTTATGGGGAATTATTTTGGTAATATGTTTTTTCTAGACATGAAATCAGTTAATTTATTAGGAATATCATATTTAGCAACAAGTGTAATCATTGGTGTGATGGACATAGTTACCTTTAGAAAGCAAGCTATTATTTCTCTTATTCAAGAAAATGGTGTTAAAAGTTCTATTTTTTCGAAAGGAGAAACAAAATGGCAATTGCTACTATTTATCTTGTCGGCACTAGTTATTTGCTTTGGATGTGTCTATTTATCAGACTATACACATATTTCAATTCTTAGAAATTGGGGAATGTTACTTATAACACTGTTTGTACTAGTTATATTTATTTTTTACAGTACATTAAGTCATTCTTTGATCCGCTTAACTTATTCATTGCCAAATTGGTATTTCAAGAAATATAATTCATTTAAACTCAGACAACTATCTAAGCAAGCAGATCGTAATTCGGTGACCATATCGGTATTATCGCTTTCCTTGGCATTAGCAACTAGCTTATTGATTTTTAGTGGTAGTGCCTACAGTTCATTGAGTAATGATTTAAATAAATTTATTCCTTATGATATTGATGTGCAGATGTTTAAGGGAGAAAAATACCATCATAACAATATAGATGTAAAGAATAAGTTAAAAGAAGATGGTTTTGACTTTTCGATTATTGATAAAGAGTTTGAGTATCCAACTTATATAAGTGAATTGACTTATAAAGATATTATTGATACAAGCAATTTATGGGATTTAGATAAAGAATTAGGAGGCTCGTTCGTTAATATTGTTTCGCTTACTGATTATAATTCTTTATTAAGACTTCAAGGGAAAAAAGAAGTCAGTTTGTCAGACAATGAATTTTTAATAAATGCAAACTATAAAGGCACTAGGAAGCAGATTAGGGAATTTCTCTCTAAAACTAACGAATTGACTGTTTCCGATGTAAAGTTAAGGTCAAGTTCTAAAAGTCCTTTGGAAAATGTTTATTTTGTTACTACAGTAGAAAATAATGATCGAGGGACATTGATAGTCCCTGATAAAGTAGCGAAAAAATTGACTATTAACAGTTTACATTATGTAGCCTTATATAAAAAAGGGATTGATAAACGAAATGTTGAATCATTTTTAGAGAACTGGATTGAAAATTATTATTTTACGGATCAAGAAGGAAATCAAGCTGATTTTGTATATCAAACAAAAGTTCGATCAGCAGAACTATATCTAGGAGTTATGGGAGTCATTGTATTAGTTCTAATTTTTGTTGGAGTTATTTTTACAGTTATCACATTGAGTATTCTGTCGTTGCAGGCTTCCACAAATGCATTAGAAAGTGTTAATGATTACAATATACTTTATTTATTAGGAAATCAAAGAATGCAAAATAAAAAAATTATTTTTCAACAGATTCTCGCCTATTTTCTAATACCGTTGCTAATAGCTATTCCATTGAGTTGTTCACTTAGTAATAGCTTATTAGGCTACTTTGAAAATTTTGCAAATACAACAGTTGTAATTGATGTAAAATATTTATTGTTTATGATTGGTTTATTTACAATTTATATCTATTTTACCTATAAAATTTGTGTGAGGGCCAGTAATCAGATCTAATGAGTGAAAACCAGAATGGGATATTAGCTATCCTTATTCTGGTTTTGTGATATAATGATAACAAAAAATCATAGTAGGAAATTTTAAATATGAAGACGTGGTTAAAGAATATTTCTGATAACTCATTATTGTTATGGTGGAGCACTTTAATAAATCATTTTATATTAATGGTTTATATATACCTTAAAATTCCATTTGACTTTTCATCAACTTTTACTCAAAAATTTGCAGTTGTTTTTATTATTTTGTTGATTATTTCTACTTATATTTGTAATTTCTTAAAGTTTAAATATAGTGAATTAAAGTTGTGGCTATTACTATCTCTATTTTTAATTAGTTGGCAATTGGCTCTGAGTTTGAATGTTGAACACACATTATTCCATTTTTTAGATCTGCTTCATCCCATTAATTCTTTTCTATTAGTTTATAGTTCAGTATCTATTATTCTGTTAGGTAAAAAAATAGGTGAGGAACTATTTTTTGTAACTTTTATTGTTACGATTATTACAGAGATATCTTATTTTTTTAGTGAGCCTCTCTTTTTATTCTTATCTATATTTACATCATTTTTCATTTCTTGCTTACCTATTGTTCTGTTAATGATGTATAAAAAAGAGTTGAAATCTTTTTTAAATTACCAGAGGAAAAATTTAACCTTCCTTTCATTTTTTCTACCCGTTACTTATGTCATTTTATATATTAACACGGCTGATATTGGTATTTTAAATTTTTTATGGTATGTAGAAATTTTTTTGGTACTTGTTTCGTTCCACTTGAAAACAATTTATATGAGTTTTCAAAAAAAGATAGATGAGTTGAAACTATTATATATTGAGGCAAGTTTAAAAGTACTACTGGGGGTAAGTATCCTTTTAATTGCTACATTTATTATTGCAAGACTAGATTTAAAACAAAGTTTTATTTGTTTTAATTTACTTGTGCTGATTGTTGGATTTCTAACGGAAGAATTTATTAGATTATTTAGAGGTAAGCGGCTAACGGGTGCAAAAGATTATTTAGAAGTTTTATTTTTGAAAAGAAATAAGATGGTGAAGAATTTGTTAGCTAATGAAGATATAGAGCAACAATTCGCAGAATTTCTTCATAACGAAGTATTACAAAGTGTGATGGCTATTAAAAATTTTAATAAATATGGAGAAGATGAGAAGTTTAGAACTCAGATTGGATATGTCTCAGATGAACTAGTTCAACGTATCCGAGAGAGAATGGATTATTATCAACCAATGAGTAGTGGCAATGAGGAGTTAACTAAAAAATATACATCATTAATTGATAGAATATTGAGGAGATATGAGACTATGAAAGAAGTTGAAACAGATTTTCAGTCTGATTTTTTTCTAATGGAACCGTATGATAAGATTCTTTATCGCTTTATTGAAGAATTAGTGACTAATGCTGTTAAATATTCATCAGGACATACTATTTGGTTATCTCTCTCTGTATCTGACGATATTATTTATTTATCTTGTAAAAATAATTATGATATTTCTAGTAACCATCTTGGTTATGGGTTAAAGAATTTAGAAAATCGTGTTAGTGTTTTAGGTGGAACAATAGAAATTCAGACAATGGATGCTATGTTTCAAGTAGAAATTCAATTACCAATAGATAAGGAGCTATGCTATGAAAATTTTATTAATTGATGATCACAAGTTGTTTAGTCAGAGCATAAAAATGATTTTAGAGTTATCAGAAACAATTGAATATGTTGATTTAGTTGAAAATTTTCAATCAGTAGATGATATTGATTATAGTCCATACGATATCATTTTGATAGATATTAATTTGACTAGTATTTATGAAACAGATGGATTAGCCTTGGCAGAAGAAATGATAAAAAAAGAACGAGGTATTAAAATCGTTATTTTAACAGGGTATAGCAAAAAAATTTATGAGTATCGAGCTCAGAAGATGGGAGCCTATGCTTTTATTGATAAAAGTATCGATCCAGATAAGCTTCTTACTCAATTAAAAGGTATATATAGTGGAAAAAAGTATTTTTCGGTAGAAGAAATCGTGGATATCTTGTCTGAACGAGAGATAGAAGTGTTAGAATCGATTAGAAATGGTTTAACAATTGATGAGGTTTGTGAAACCTTATTTTTAAGTAAGCGGACTGTTTCGAATCATTTGGCAAATGTATTTTCAAAGCTAGGTGTTAATAATAGGCAGGAGGCAATCCATAAAGCAGAACTTTTAGGATATTTCTCTCCAGAGTAAGATTATCTTTTATGCCAAATTGGCATAAAACTATGAATTATGAATCAAGTAAACCATTAAGTTATGCACGATTTAAGCGCCTTGTTGGTGTTCAACGCACTACTTTTGAAGAGATGTTAGCTGTGTTAAAAACAGCTTATCAACTTAAACACGCAAAAGGTGGACGAACCCCTAAGTTAAGCCTAGAAGACCTCCTCATGGCTACTCTTCAATACATGCGAGAATACCGAACTTATGAACAAATTGCGGCTGATTTTGGCATTCACGAAAGCAACTTAATCCGTCGGAGTCAATGGGTTGAAGTGACTCTTCTTCAAAGTGGTTTTACGATTTTAAAAACTCATCTTAGTGCTGAGGATACGGTGATTGTGGATGCAACAGAGGTAAAAATCAATCGTCCTAAAAAAATCAACTAACCAATTATTCTGGTAAAAAGAAATGTCATGCTATGAAGGCTCAGGCGATTGTCACAAGCCAAGGAAGAATTGTTTCTTTGGATATTGCAGTGGACTATTGCCACGATATGAAGTTGTTCAAAATGAGCCGCAGAAATATCGGACAAGCTGGTAAAATCTTGGCTGACAGTGGTTGTCAAGAGCTCATGAAGATGTATTCACAAGCGCAAACTCCGAGGAAATCAAGCAAACTTAAGCCACTAACTCTTGAAGATAAATCCTATAATCATGTGCTATCTAAAGAGAGAATCAAGGTTGAGAATGTTTTTGCCAAAGTAGAAACGTTTAAAATGTTTTCAACAACCTATCGAAATCGACGTAAACGCTTTGGATTACGAATAAATTTAATTGCTGAAATTATCAACCGTGAACTAGGATTCTAGTTTCGCAGGAAGTCTAATAGCATAAATACGCCTAGAAATGACATTTTTATGTAGTATTTCTAGGTTTTTTTGTTTCAAATTGAAAATTTTTTCAATTTAGGCTTGACAAACGATGAGCATAGGAGTATTATTTATACAACAAAAAAGAATAAACATAAAGGAGGCTTTGTTATGAATAAGATGAAGAAGGTGTTGATGACGATGTTTGGTTTAGTGATGCTCCCCCTACTATTTGCTTGTAGTAACAATCAATCGGCTGGAATTGAAGCCATCAAGTCCAAAGGAAAATTGGTTGTAGCCCTCAATCCAGATTTTGCTCCATTTGAATACCAAAAAGTGGTTGATGGGAAAAATCAGATTGTGGGTTCAGATATCGAATTAGCCAAGGCTATCGCAACAGAACTAGGTGTCGAATTGGAACTATCTCCCATGAGTTTTGACAATGTACTGGCTAGTGTTCAATCAGGAAAAGCCGATCTTGCCATATCTGGTGTTTCTAAGACAGATGAACGGAGCAAGGTGTTCGATTTTTCAACTTCCTACTATACTGCAAAAAATAAGCTCATTGTCAAAAAATCTGACTTGGCCACTTATCAGTCTGTAAATGACTTGGCGCAGAAAAAGGTTGGAGCGCAGAAAGGTTCGATTCAAGAAACGATGGCGAAAGATTTGCTACAAAATTCATCCCTCGTATCTCTGCCTAAAAATGGGAATTTAATTACAGATTTAAAATCAGGACAAGTGGATGCCGTTATCTTTGAAGAACCAGTTGCCAAGGGATTTGTGGAAAATAATCCTGATTTAGCAATCGCAGACCTCAATTTTGAAAAAGAGCAAGATGATTCCTACGCGGTCGCCATGAAAAAAGATAGCAAGGAATTAAAAGAGGCAGTCGATAAAACCATTCAAAAGTTGAAGGAGTCTGGAGAATTAGACAAACTCATTGAGGATGCCTTTAAAGCGTCCATTGAAAAATAGAAAGAAGGAAAAGAACATGAGTAAAGAAAAAGTAATTTTGGCCTATTCTGGCGGTTTGGACACATCAGTTGCTATTACCTGGCTGAAGAAAGACTATGATGTTGTTGCAGTTTGTATGGATGTGGGTGAAGGGAAAGACTTAGATTTCATCCATGATAAGGCTCTTAAGGTTGGGGCAGTCGAATCTTATGTCATTGATGTCAAGGACGAATTTGCTACAGATTATGTGCTAGTAGCTCTCCAGTCACATGCCTATTATGAACAAAAGTATCCCTTGGTATCTGCCTTGAGCCGCCCTCTTATTTCTAAAAAATTGGTTGAAATAGCGCATCAGACAGGAGCGACTACAATTGCTCATGGTTGTACAGGTAAGGGGAATGACCAAGTACGTTTTGAAGTATCGATTGCAGCCTTGGATCCCAATTTAAAAGTGATTGCTCCAGTTCGTGAATGGAAATGGTCTCGGGAGGAAGAAATACATTATGCCAAGGAAAATGGGGTGCCTGTTCCTGCTGACCTTGACAATCCCTACTCTGTCGACCAAAATCTTTGGGGACGTGCCAATGAGTGTGGTATTTTGGAAAATCCGTGGAATCAGGCTCCAGAAGAAGCCTTTGGCATCACAACTTCTCCAGAGCAAGCTCCAGATATGCCAGAATACATTGAGATTGAGTTTAGTGAAGGTGTTCCAGTTTCCCTCAATGGAGAAGGGTTAAAATTGGCAGATTTGATTCAAAAACTCAATGAAATATCTGGGAAACATGGGGTCGGACGGATTGACCACGTGGAAAATCGCTTGGTTGGGATTAAATCAAGAGAAATCTATGAGTGCCCAGGGGCAGTGACTCTGCTGACAGCTCATAAGGAAATTGAGGATTTGACGCTTGTGAGAGAAGTGGCTCATTTTAAACCAATCATAGAAAATGAATTATCAAATCTCATTTATAATGCTTTGTGGTTTAGTCCGGCTACACAAGCCTTGATTGCTTATATTAAAGAGACTCAAAAAGTTGTCAATGGGACTGCAAAAGTCAAACTGTATAAGGGAAGCGCTCAGGTCGTGGCTCGGAAATCACCAAATTCTCTTTACGATGAAAATTTGGCGACGTATACTAGTGCAGATACCTTTGACCAAGATGCGGCTGTTGGCTTTATTAAGTTGTGGGGACTTCCAACCAAGGTTCATTCTGAGGTTCAAAAAAGTGCCAAATAGGGCGATTGGATAGAGAGGTGGATGTGATATGGCTAAGAATACAAAATTATGGGGTGGTCGATTTGAAGGTACTGTCGAAGACTGGGTAGAGCGCTTTGGTGCGAGTATATCTTTTGACCAGAAATTAGCTAAATTTGACGTGATTGGTTCTTTAGCCCACGTTCAGATGTTGGGTCAGACGGGCATTTTGAGTTTGAATGAGTCAGAAAAGATTCAAGCAGGCTTGAAAGAGCTTTTAGAAGAGCTAGAGGCAGGCCAACTTGACTTTGATATTGCAAACGAAGATATTCATATGAATATGGAAGTGTTGCTGACAGAAAAAATCGGTCCCCTTGCAGGGAAGTTACATACGGCTCGTTCTCGAAATGACCAAGTTGCGACAGATATGCACTTGTATCTCAAGGAGCAACTAGGTCATGTCCTAGATAAGCTGACTCATCTCAAGGGTGTTTTATTAGACTTGGCGGAAAATCATGTGGAGACGATCATGCCGGGCTATACCCATCTGCAACATGCCCAGCCTATTAGTTTTGCCCACCACCTGATGGCTTACTACAATATGTTTCAAAGAGACAGTGAACGTTTTGAATTTAACCAGCAGCATACAGACCTATGCCCTCTAGGTGCGGCAGCTTTGGCAGGAACGACTTTCCCCATTGATCGCCAATTATCTAGCGATTTGCTGGAGTTTAAGCAACCTTATACAAATTCTTTGGATGCTGTTAGTGACCGCGATTTTATCTTAGAATTTCTATCCAATGCCAGCATACTCATGATGCATATGAGCCGTTTTTGCGAAGAAATGATCAATTGGTGTAGTTTTGAGTACCAATTCATTACCTTGTCAGATACGTTTACAACAGGTTCCTCTATTATGCCCCAAAAGAAAAATCCAGATATGGCTGAGTTGATTCGAGGAAAGACTGGTAGAGTCTATGGGAATCTGTTTGGACTGTTGACAGTCATGAAGTCCTTGCCTTTAGCTTATAATAAGGATTTGCAAGAGGATAAGGAAGGAATGTTTGATACGGTCGAAACGATTTTAAATTCCCTCGATGTGTTGGCAGGTATGTTATCTAGTTTGCAGGTAAACAAGGAAAAAATGCAAGAGTCGACAGAGAAGGACTTTTCAAATGCAACTGAGTTAGCAGATTATTTGGCAGGGAAAGGCTTGCCATTTAGAGAAGCTCATGAGGTTGTGGGAAGATTAGTGCTAGATTCTATCAAGTCTGCTAAAAATATTCAAGATTGGACTTTGGAGGAATTACAAACCTATCATTCCCTCATTGCCGAGGATATTTATGTCTACTTGCAACCTAAAACTGCTGTTCAAAGACGAAATTCCTTGGGAGGTACAGGATTTGACCAAGTGAAATACCAAATTGCAGTAGCTAAGAAAGCGAATGAAGCTAGAAAGTGATAGATTGATAGGTTTAGAATAAGAGGTTGGTCTATTGACAGCCTCTTTCTTGTCTTCTCCAACCAAGCATGTTATAATGAATACTGCTCAAGCGACCTTCAATCGTGAAGCACACACGACCTTCAATCGTGAACTAGTCATTTCGTTTATCTTTTATTACGTCGTTAACTCGAAATGAGATGCAAGCTGAGCTAATTCAAGTTATGCTTGCGACTCGTTACCTATCATATTTTTATTTTAAGATGATAGGCTAAAATGGTCTCCCAGACCATTTTACTATTAAAAGCAAACGAAATGACTATACTCGAAGAAATTCTATTGAAAGTCATAGTAAATAGAATTTTGAGGGGTATAAATAAACGAATAGATGGGAGACTTACCATGAGTGATAACTCTAAAACACGTGTTGTCGTGGGGATGAGTGGTGGTGTTGATTCGTCGGTGACGGCTCTTTTGCTCAAGGAGCGGGGCTACGATGTGATCGGTATCTTCATGAAGAACTGGGACGACACAGACGAAAACGGCGTCTGTACGGCGACCGAAGATTACAAGGATGTGGCTGCGGTGGCAGACCAGATTGGCATTCCTTACTACTCTGTCAATTTTGAAAAAGAGTACTGGGACCGCGTTTTTGAGTATTTCCTAGCGGAATACCGTGCAGGGCGTACGCCAAATCCAGATGTTATGTGTAACAAGGAAATCAAATTCAAGGCCTTTTTGGACTATGCCATGACCTTGGGGGCAGACTATGTAGCGACTGGGCACTATGCTCGAGTGGCGCGTGATGAGGATGGCATTGTTCACATGCTTCGTGGCGTGGACAATGGCAAGGACCAAACCTATTTCCTCAGCCAACTTTCGCAAGAACAACTTCAAAAAACCATGTTCCCACTAGGACATTTGGAAAAGCCTGAAGTTCGCAGACTAGCAGAAGAAGCAGGCCTTGCAACTGCCAAGAAGAAAGACTCGACAGGGATTTGCTTTATCGGAGAAAAGAACTTTAAAAACTTCCTCAGCAACTACCTGCCAGCTCAGCCTGGTCGCATGATGACTGTGGATGGTCGCGATATGGGGGAGCATACAGGTCTTATGTACTATACGATTGGTCAGCGTGGTGGACTTGGTATCGGTGGGCAACACGGTGGTGACAATGCACCTTGGTTCGTTGTCGGAAAAGACCTAAGCAAGAATATTCTCTATGTAGGCCAAGGTTTCTACCATGATTCGCTCATGTCAACCAGCCTAGAAGCTAGCCAAATCCACTTTACTCGTGATATGCCAGAGGAGTTTACGCTCGAATGTACGGCTAAATTCCGCTATCGTCAGCCTGATTCTAAGGTGACCGTCCATGTCAAAGGAGATAAGGCAGAGGTTATCTTTGCAGAACCGCAACGCGCCATCACACCAGGACAGGCAGTTGTCTTTTACGATGGCGAAGAGTGTCTCGGTGGTGGTTTGATTGACAATGCCTACCGCGATGGACAAGTTTGTCAGTACATTTAGATTGACAAATTTTCTCAATTTGCTACAATAATAAAAGCAATAGAAATGATGGTCAAAGCTCATGGATGTTGCAGGCTTTTTTGTCCTGCACTTCTTTGGAGTTTTGACTGTTTTTGTGTCGTTTAGAGGAAAGGATAAAAATGACTCAACAAGACTTTCGGACAAAAGTAGGAAATACGGTTTTTGGTGTTCGAGCGACAGCTTTGATTGTCCAAAATCGTAAGCTTCTAGTCACCAAAGATAAGGGCAAGTATTACACAATTGGTGGTGCGATTCAAGTCAATGAAAGCACGGAAGACGCGGTAGTCCGTGAAGTGAAGGAAGAACTGGGTGTCAAAGCTCAAGCTGGGCAGCTAGCTTTTGTGGTTGAAAATCGTTTTGAACAGGACGGTGTTTCCTATCACAATATCGAGTTTCATTATTTGGCGGACTTGCTTGAAGATGCCCCATTGACCATGCAGGAAGATGAGAAAAGGCAGCCCTGTGAATGGATTGACATAGACAAGCTTGAGGGTATCAATCTAGTTCCAGCCTTTTTAAAAATAGCCCTGCAAGATTGGGACGGCCAACTAAGACACATCCATCTTGAGGAATAGGAGAGAAATATGACTTATCATTTTACTGAAGAATACGATATTATTGTAATTGGTGCGGGACACGCTGGGGTCGAGGCTTCCTTGGCCGCTAGCCGTATGGGCTGTAAGGTCTTGCTTGCGACCATCAACATTGAAATGCTGGCTTTCATGCCTTGTAATCCTTCTATCGGTGGTTCTGCCAAGGGGATTGTCGTGCGTGAAGTTGATGCACTTGGTGGTGAAATGGCCAAAACCATTGACAAGACTTACATCCAGATGAAGATGCTCAACACAGGGAAGGGGCCAGCTGTCCGTGCCCTTCGTGCGCAGGCTGACAAGGAGCTTTACTCCAAGGAAATGCGCAAGACGGTTGAAAATCAAGAAAATCTGACCCTTCGTCAAACCATGATTGATGAGATTTTGGTGGAAGATGGCAAGGTTGTCGGTGTTCGTACAGCGACCCATCAAGAGTATGCTGCCAAGGCTGTTATCGTGACGACAGGGACCGCCCTCCGTGGGGAAATTATCATTGGAGACCTTAAGTATTCATCAGGTCCTAACCACAGCTTGGCTTCTATTAATCTTGCTGACAATCTCAAGGAATTGGGCCTCGAAATCGGTCGTTTCAAGACAGGAACGCCTCCACGTGTCAAGGCTTCTTCTATCAATTATGACGTGACCGAGATTCAGCCAGGAGACGAAGCGCCTAATCATTTTTCATACACTTCACGTGATGAGGATTATGTCAAGGACCAAGTGCCATGCTGGTTGACCTATACCAATGGTACCAGTCATGAGATTATCCAAAATAACCTCCACCGTGCGCCTATGTTTACAGGTGTGGTCAAGGGAGTGGGACCTCGTTACTGCCCATCGATTGAGGACAAGATTGTGCGCTTTGCGGACAAGGAACGTCACCAACTCTTCCTTGAGCCAGAAGGGCGCAATACTGAGGAAGTCTATGTTCAAGGACTTTCAACCAGTCTGCCTGAGGATGTCCAGCGTGACTTGGTTCATTCCATCAAAGGTTTGGAAAATGCAGAGATGATGCGGACAGGTTATGCCATTGAGTATGATATGGTCTTGCCTCACCAGTTGCGTGCGACTTTGGAAACCAAGAAAATCTCAGGACTTTTCACTGCTGGTCAGACAAATGGAACGTCAGGTTACGAAGAGGCAGCAGGCCAAGGGATTATCGCTGGTATCAACGCGGCTCTGAAAATCCAAGGTAAACCTGAGTTGATTCTAAAACGAAGTGACGGTTATATCGGAGTGATGATTGATGACTTGGTGACCAAGGGAACCATTGAACCCTACCGTCTCTTGACCAGTCGAGCTGAATACCGCCTCATCCTCCGCCATGACAATGCTGATATGCGTTTGACGGAGATGGGACGTGAGATTGGTCTTGTGGATGATGAACGCTGGGCTCGCTTTGAAATCAAGAAAAATCAATTTGAAAATGAGATGAAGCGACTAGATAGCATCAAACTTAAGCCAGTCAAAGAAACCAATGCTAAGGTTGAGGAGATGGGCTTCAAGCCGTTGACCGATGCAGTGACAGCCAAGGAATTCCTTCGCCGTCCAGAAGTTTCTTATCAAGATGTGGTGGCCTTCATCGGACCAGCTGCAGAGGACTTGGATGACAAGATTATCGAATTGATTGAAACAGAAATCAAGTATGAAGGCTATATTTCCAAAGCCATGGACCAGGTTGCTAAGATGAAACGCATGGAAGAAAAACGCATTCCAGCCAATATCGACTGGGATGATATTGATTCTATCGCGACAGAAGCTCGCCAGAAGTTCAAACTTATCAATCCAGAAACTATTGGTCAAGCCAGCCGTATTTCGGGAGTAAACCCAGCAGATATTTCTATTTTGATGGTGTATCTGGAAGGTAAAAATCGTAGTATTTCTAAAAATCAAGAAAAGAAAGCATAGAGAAAAACAGCTCCGAAAATCGGGGCTGTTTTATGATTTATTCTTCATCTGGTGTGAGGATCATAGGGATGATGATCGGTTCACGTTCTGTATTTTCATAGAGGAAGGGGCGAATAGCGTTGACAATGGCACCATTGACAGATTGAACGCTAGCGTCCTTGTTTTTCAGTGCGATACGAATGGCATTGAAGAGGATTCGCTGGCTTTGGCGAATCAAGTCGCCAGATTCTCTCATGTAGACAAAGCCTCGGCTGAGGATGTCTGGACCAGATAGAATCATCTGTGATTTGAAGTCAACAGTTGCGACTGCCAGAACGACACCGTCTTCAGATAGATCACGACGATCTTTGAGGACAGCAGCACCGATTTCACCGATACGATTTCCATCGACATAGATATCTTGGGCGTTGAAATGACCTGCAATACGAGCTGAGTCAGCAGTAAGGGCAAGCACATCACCATTGCTCATGATAAAGATATTGTCCTTCTCAACACCAGTATCTACCGCTAGTCCAGCGTGGACTTTTTGCATGCGGTATTCACCGTGGACAGGCATGAAGTATTTTGGCTTAATCAAGCGGAGCATGAGTTTTTGCTCTTGCTGACCACCGTGTCCAGATGTATGGATATTATTCACTTTACCGTGGATAACTTCGACACCAGCTTCAGAAATGATGTTGATCAGCTTGTTGACGCTAGTCGTATTTCCAGGGATTGGACTTGAAGAGAAGATAACTGTATCACCTGGTTGGAGTTGTACCTGACGGTGGGTTCCGTTGGCGATACGAGAGAGGGCTGCCATCGGCTCACCCTGGCTACCTGTACAGAGGATCAGAATTTCTCCTGCAGGGTAGTCTTTGATTTCATTTGGCTCGATAAAGGTTCCCTTAGGAGCTTTGATGTAGCCAAGATCGATTCCGTTGACAATGGCCTTTTCCATAGAACGACCAAAGACAGCGATCTTGCGCCCAGTCTTAACAGCAGCTTCTGTTGCTTGCTGGAGACGGAAGATATTTGAGGCAAAGGATGCAAAGATGATACGTCCCTCTATGCCTTGGATAATCTTCATGATGGACTGGCCAACGACTTTTTCAGAGTTGGTAAAGGTTGGAATTTCTGCATTTGTCGAGTCAGACAGGAGACAGAGTACACCGTCTTCACCAAGAGCTGCCATACGGTGCAAATCTGCTGGTTCACCAACTGGTGTTAAGTCAAACTTGAAGTCACCCGTACAGACAATTTTCCCTTGAGGAGTATGAATGACAATCCCCAAAGGTTCTGGAATAGAGTGAGTCGTTCTAAAGAAAGTTGCCTTGAGATTTTTAAAGGTCAACTCAGTATTGTGGTTGATTTCGTAAAGTTTGGCGTTGCGCAAGAGGCCGTGTTCTTCGAGTTTCCCACGGATCAAAGCCAAGGCAAGCGGCCCAGCGTAGATAGGGACATTTGCTTGCTTGAGTAGGAATGGAATCCCACCGATGTGGTCCTCGTGTCCGTGTGTGATTAAGACAGCCTTGACGCGGTCGATATTGTCTACGATGTAAGAGTAGTCAGGAATGACATAGTCGATACCCAGCAAGTCATCTTCTGGGAATTTAATCCCAGCATCGACGATGACAATCTCGTCTTGGTATTCAATTCCGTAAGTGTTTTTCCCGATTTCTCCCAGACCACCGATGGCAAAAACGCCAACTTCTTCAGGTTTAAGAGTATAGGCCATATTAGAACTCCGTAATTTCGAAGGCGCCAGTTTCTTTTTCGTAATCTAGCAATTTGTCAGACAAGAGTTCGATATACTCGATATTGTACTCTGGGCGATTTTCTTCGACAAGTTGGCGAGCAGCGATACGGCCCTCAAGTTCTGAGTTGGCATCGATGTCTAGGTAAAGTGCGCGTGTAGTTTCACGACGTGGGCTACGTTCTTTTGTTTCTTGATAAAAAACTTTGTAAATCATATAGTTCCTTTCTATTTTACAGGTCAGCTTATTCCAAACTTTTAGCATAGATTTGCTTGATTTCATTCCATTTTGTGTCTAGATTGACCTTGATTCGTTACAATTATTTCAATTATACCACAAAATGAAAAATTAGTAAAAGACGGAAACGAGAAAGTCACAGGCCGGCTTCTTTAGTAAACGTTTGCAAAAATAAAGAAAATATGTTATTTTGATAATGGAAATGAGTTTTATTGTTTGTCATAATTCCATATAGTTTTTAAGTCAAGGAGGTTGCCCTATGTATAACTTATTTGCTTTTGCTATCGGAGCTCGCTTGGTAGCTTTTATTGTTTTTGTTGCTTGCGTTTATGCGGGGAATCTTCTATTTGCCAAACTGGAACAACGACAAAGCAAGTTCTTGTGGAAAATTACCTTTGTGACTCTCTACTCGATTTTTCTCCTCCTCGTAACCTATGTCGTTTGGTTTGTATTTTACTTTGGATTAAATGCTTAGATGCCCTGCTCATGCTGGGGCATTTTTGTTTGGGAATAAAGAAAATTCCACCCCATCTATCAAGATGAGGTGGTCTTTGCATTTTTCTAAAATGACATGACAATGGAATTTTCAGAGCTTATTATTTTTATGGGAGTCATTGTTCTGTTCAAAAATAGAGTTGAAGCATAAAAATAAAACAATACAAACAGATAAATCGATTGGTAAAGGGATAGTAGTAATGTTTAAATCATTGAGAATGCTGAGCAAACTATAAGAGATAAAGATAATAAAATTTATCCTTCTAAAAATGTGTTTCTTATCTAGCATGATTTACCAAACTTTTTACGAAGGTCTTTTCCAATGGTATAACCTGCCATAAATAAAGCGATACCAACACCTACACCAAAGCCACCCTTTATTTCTTGCAATTCCTTATTAGAAATTTCACAATAGTTGTTCAAATCTTTCATCATATTAATCTCCTCCTAAAAAATAACCAGCTGCCAAACCAGAACCTATAAGTGCTGTTCCACCTGCAATAGCTTTCCAAGATACTGCTACTCCAAAGATAACCAAGGGAGCGAGACCGCCATCAATATCTGATAATTCATTTTCAGATAAGGATAAAAATTGATTGTCAAGAACGTCAAAATTTGTCATTGAACTTTCCTCCTTTTTTCTTGTTCACTTTTATATTCGTAAAAGAAAAGGAAAAGTGAACATTTTTTTAAATTATTTTTAGTTAAGTGAGGGCACTCTTGTTTAGGGATAAAGAAAATTCCCATGTGCCAGCTTTTGTAGTATAATAGTAAGCAGACAAAAAGATAGGAATGTGTTATGAAAGTATTAGCTTTTGATACGTCTAGCAAGGCTCTTTCTCTCGCTATTTTAGAGGATAAGCAGGTTCTTGCCGAGACGACGATTAACATCAAGAAAAATCACAGTATTACCCTCATGCCTGCCATCGATTTTTTGATGGCGAGTTTGGATTGGATACCCAAGGACTTGGACCGAATCGTGGTGGCGGAAGGACCAGGTAGCTACACAGGCTTGCGAATCGCGGTAGCCACTGCTAAGACGCTGGCTCATACTCTGAACATTGAGTTGGTTGGTATGTCGAGTCTCTTGGCTCTGGTGCCATACCAACAAGAAGGTCTGTTCGTTCCTTTGATGGATGCGCGTCGCAACAATGTTTATGCAGGATTTTATGAAAATGCCAAACCTGTCATGCCAGAAGCACACCTGCCTTTTGAGCGAGTCATTGAGCTAATCAAGGGTGCTAGTCAAGTTACCTTTGTCGGAGAAGTTGGCCCCTTTGTGGAGCAGATTCAAGAACACTTGCCAAGGACTAATCTCAAAGAAACCTTGCCAAATGCAGCTAATCTAGCTCTCTGGGCCTGGGACAAGGAAGCAGACTCCTTGCATGATTTTGTGCCGAATTACCTCAAACGAGTCGAGGCTGAGGAAAACTGGCTCAAGAACCACACCGAGTCTGGTGAGTCTTACATTAAACGCCTATGATAGAAATCAAACGAATCCAACAACAGCCTGACTTGGCTCAAGACATCTACGCTGTCATGGCAGCTGTTTACCCAGTCAGTCCTTGGACGTTGGAACAAATCCAAGCAGACCTGTCCCAAGACCAGACTTGGTATGCTCTAGCTTATGATGGGGCAGAAGTGATTGGATTTCTAGCTGTGCAGGAAAATATCTTTGAGGCAGAAGTCTTGCAAATCGCTGTTAAAGGAGCCTATCAGGGTCAGGGGATTGCCTCGGCCTTGTTTGCTCAATTGCCAACAGACAAGGAGATTTTCCTTGAAGTCAGAAAGTCAAACCAACGAGCGCAAGCATTTTACAAGAAAGAAAAGATGGCGGTCATCGCTGAGCGAAAGGCCTACTACCATGATCCAGTCGAGGATGCCATTATCATGAAGAGAGAAATAGATGAAGGATAGATATATTTTAGCATTTGAGACATCCTGTGATGAGACCAGTGTCGCCGTCTTGAAAAACGACGATGAGCTTTTGTCCAATGTCATTGCGAGTCAAATTGAGAGTCACAAACGTTTTGGGGGCGTAGTGCCAGAAGTAGCCAGTCGTCACCATGTCGAGGTCATTACAGCCTGCATCGAGGAGGCGCTAGCAGAAGCAGGGATTACCGAAGAGGACGTGACAGCTGTGGCGGTTACCTATGGACCAGGCTTGGTCGGAGCCTTGCTAGTTGGCTTGTCAGCTGCTAAGGCCTTTGCTTGGGCACATGGACTTCCGCTGATTCCTGTTAATCACATGGCTGGTCACCTCATGGCAGCTCAGAGTGTGGAGCCTTTGGAGTTTCCTTTGTTGGCACTCTTGGTCAGCGGTGGACACACAGAGTTGGTTTATGTTTCTGAGGCTGGTGACTACAAGATTGTTGGGGAAACTCGAGATGACGCGGTTGGTGAGGCCTATGATAAGGTTGGCCGTGTCATGGGCTTGACCTATCCTGCCGGTCGTGAGATTGACGAGCTAGCTCATCAGGGACAGGATATTTATGATTTCCCCCGTGCCATGATTAAGGAAGATAATCTGGAGTTTTCGTTCTCAGGTTTGAAATCTGCCTTTATCAATCTTCATCACAATGCCGAGCAAAAGGGAGAAAGTCTGTCTACAGAGGATTTGTGTGCTTCCTTCCAAGCAGCTGTATTGGATATTCTTATGGCAAAAACTAAGAAGGCTTTGGAGAAATACCCTGTTAAAACCCTAGTCGTGGCAGGTGGTGTGGCAGCCAATAAAGGTCTCAGAGAACGCCTAGCAACTGAAATCACAGATGTCAATGTTATCATTCCACCTCTGCGCCTCTGCGGAGACAATGCAGGTATGATTGCCTATGCCAGCGTCAGCGAGTGGAACAAAGAAAACTTTGCAAACTTGGATCTCAATGCCAAACCAAGTCTTGCTTTTGATACGATGGAATAAAATGGAGTCAGCTTAAGGCTGGCTTTTTTAATCGCCAAAGTGTCAGAATATTTTGACAAAACTATAAAAATAATGATATAATATGCAAAAGCTAGGAGGTGGTAGGATGATTGAAAAAATGGAATTGGGGGAATTTTACAAGGAATTACGTTTGGCTAGAAAGCTCAAGCAGTCAGATGTGGCTTGTGGTGGACTAACAGCTTCTCAGCTATCCAAGTTCGAACTAGGGCAGTCTATGCTATCTGCGGATAAGTTGATCCTAGCCATCCAAGGGATCAATATGAATTTTGATGAGTTTGGTCATAAGCTCAACAATTATCAAGAATCCCTACATATGCAAATTGGTAGAAAGGTTGTGGATCGCTTTGCCCACCAAGATATAGCTGGTTTAGAGCAACTATTAGAGGAGGTCAAGCAAGAACAGATGGCAGAGACCTATCGTCGTTTGAATGCTATTGTAATCAAAGATGCCATCCATTCCTTAGATAAAAGCTATCCGCTAGCAGAGGAGGATAGCGAATTTTTGACTACCTACCTCTATGCTATTGAGTCTTGGACCTGGTTTGAACTCTATCTCTTTTGCAATACCATGCCCTTCTTGAGCAACCAAGATTTGATATTTTTATCAACCTCCTTACTTGAAAAATCCAAGGAATTTAAAGAGTTGGTACATAATAGACTGTATATGAAAAGTGGATTTCTGAATATTATATCAGAACTCATGGAGCGTAAACTTTTCTCTTATATCCCAATTTTTGAAGCTGAGCTAGAGAGCATGCTTCGTCCATACGATGTTTTTGAAAAAGTATTGTGGCAGTTTTTAAAGAAAATGAAGATTTTCCTTCAAACCAAAGGAAGCAATCAAAAAGAGATTGAAAGCTATCTCCAATCTCTGCAAGTATTAGAAAATCCACAATTGATAGCCCTTTTTGAATTACGTTTGCAGCAATACAAAGAACTTATCGATTAGTTAGAAATGGGAAAAAGATAATAATCTCAGCGATGATTGTCAATAATGTTAAAACTTGTTTCTTCATAATTACTTTCCTCCTCATTAGTAATAACTTTATTATAGCAGGGAAATAATCAAATCTACCAAAATCGCAAATAAGAAATTGCTACAAGAAAAAATGTCAAATATGCGATTTTCTAAAATAAGCTAATTTTCGTGTTATACTGTCCTTGTAAAGCACTTGAAGCAAATCCTAGGTCGCAGAAGTGGTTTACAAATAAAATAATTGAAGGAGTGTAAAAGATGTTAAATTTACAATTTGCAGAAACAATGGAATTGACAGAAACTGAGTTGGAGAAGGTCTATGGTGGAAATTTCACTACGGTTTGCGCAGGTGAAAATATTGGTTGTGGTGGCAGTGCTTTGCCTGCTTGGGGAGGTAGAGGTATTAGTCCCAGACCTTATGGGGCATTTGATTGGACTAATGGGCTGATTGAAGGACTGTTTGGAAAACGCCGTAACTAATATTTAGGAGAAGAAACTATGAAAAGGGGAGAAACGAAATTTTACCTAGGAACCATTTTGGTACTTATGTCTTATTACTTGATTTTTAGTTTAGTAGTGAGATTAGAGTTTGTGGATCAATTATCAGATTTTGGATTTTATGGGATTCAAATTTTATTGATAGTAATTGAAGGAATTGCTAGTACTGTGCTTCTTGTTAAGAGTCAACGTTGGAAAGATTACGGTCGATTTCAGTTTCGTTGGTCCTATCTGGGTATCTTCTTTCTTTCCTTTATATTGATGTTTTTGTGGGTAAATATAACGACTAGGATCTTTCCCAGCACACAAAATAGTAGTGCTATAAAAGAAGCCGTAGCCAATTTGACGGGAATTAGTTATTTTGTGACACGTATTCTCTATGGCAGTCTTATTGCTCCGATAGTTGAGGAGTTAGTTTTCCGTGGCCTTCTGATGACAGCCCTATCTAAATTTAAAAAATACTATATTGATGCCATTATTTCTTCCGCACTCTTTAGTCTCATCCATGTTTTACAATATGGATGGGTGTTAACAGACTTCATCGTTTATGCAGGAGCAGGTCTGCTACTCTGTATTCTTTTTCGTTATACACGTTCAATTTATTGGTCAATGGCACTTCACATCTTGTGGAATACCTTTTTAATTATTGTGAGCTTATTGGTGTTTGGATATTAGAAAGATGAAATATGAAAAAGATAATTTCTAAATACTATTTTATTGTAGTTGTTCTGCTTATCATTGCTGACCAGAAGTTCAGTGTTCTAGTTTTACGCAGCGACCTTGTTACTGGGCTATCTGACTTTGGCTATTATCTGTCGGATATGATGTTGAATTTTCTTGTGGTTTTATTTGCTCTTATTGCTATGATTTGGTCTGGGAAATGGCAGAAAATCAATAGTAGAAAGTTTAAAGGATCTTATCTTTTCTATTCCTTCCTAGCTCTGCTTGCTTTTGTTGCTTGGAATTTTGTCACCTTTTTTCTTTTCCCACCTACTCGAAATGAAATTTCTTATCAACATGCTGCTCCTACTTTTACAGGAGCTACGGCATTTTTGATGTATTTTTTTATCCTGTGATTGCAGGTCCCATTTTTGAAGACATGATTTATCGTGGATTAGTGATGACTGCTCTGGAAAAAGGAAAGAAATGGGGGCTAGATGTACTTGGTTCCGCTGTTTTATTTGGGGTCTCGCACATTAGTAATCACGGTTGGGTATTGACAGACTTTGTCTTCTATATGGGTGGCGGACTCATATTTGCAGTCTTATTTAGAGTGACAAAGTCCATTTATTGGCCTATTGGACTGCATATAGTCTACAATGGCATTGGTCAGATTTTGATGTTATTACACTAGGATTTAAAAAGATGAAAATTTCAGAGTATTTGATTTTGGTAAAAAGTTTTGAATTACTATGAAGAAATTTTCATTTGAAGCTGAGCTGGAGAGGATGTTACGACCGTATGATGTTTTTGAAAAAGTATTGTGGCAGTTTTTAAAGAAAATGCAGATTTTCCTTCAAACCAAAGGAAGCAATCAAAAAGAGATTGAACACTTTATCCAATCTCTGCAAGTATTAGAAAATCCACAATTGCTAGCCCTCTTCGAATTGCGTTTGAAGCAATACAAAGAACTTATTGATTAGTCAACAATCGCAAATGTGATATTTTTGTGAGAAAAAATGTCAAATATGCGATTTTCTAAAATAAGCCAATTTCTGTGTTATACTATCCTTGTAAAGCACTTGAAGCAAATCCTAAGTCGCAGAAGCGGTTTATAGATGGGAATTCGGACAGTATATGTTTAATTCTGAGCATACTGTAAATAGTTGGACTAAAAGTGAAACTTGGCGTCCTAGGTAAAATGAGGTAAACGATGGGAAAACAGAGTCAGTTACAAATTTTAATTCATTCCCTGTACAATAATAAAGAAATTAGCTTGACGGAAGAATTTAGGAAGCAATTGCTGGAGACAGCGAAACAGTTTTCTAGTAGTAATGAAGATTTGCTAGCTGTACGTCTCTCATTTGCCATCTCTAAAGAATTGTTGGGATTTAAAGGTAAACCGCCGACAGAGTTGTTGGATTTAGCAAAATTTGTACAAAAGAAAGAAGCTAAATACAAGCAGGGAATAGTGTGGTCTGGTATTTTTAAGATATGATTTATTATAAAATACGGTATTAACGGTTATATAATGAATGAATCTAACATGAAAAATATATGAGCAAGACTTGGATTTCAATGCCAAACCAAGTCTTGTTTTTGATACACTGGAATAAAAATTCCAACTGGAATTTAAAAAGGAGTTGTGATGAAAGTATTTCTTCAAAATAGAGATTTTAGGCAATTAACCATCAACCAGTGGATTTCAACACTTGGGGATACGATTTTTTATCTGGCCTTCCTGAATTATGTGGCAGATGCGTCTTTTGCCCCTCTGGCGATTTTACTCATCACGATTTCAGAAACTCTTCCCCAAGTTCTACAAATCTTTCTGGGAGTTTTGGCGGATTTTCAACATCATCGTGTCTTGAAATACACAGTCATTAGTTTTGCAAAATTTTTGCTTTACTCTATCGTTTCTTTATCACTTTCAGGGCAGTCCTTTTCCTTAGTATTAGTAGCATTTATTTGTCTGATTAACCTCTTGTCTGACACATTGAGTTATTTTTCAGGCGCCATGCTCACTCCGATTTTCATTAGAATTATTGGACAAGACCATCTGGCAGAAGCTATTGGATTTAAACAGTCAACTGTTAGCTTAGTAAAAACAATCAGTAATATTCTAGGAGGAGTCTTACTAGGTATTCTATCTATCCAGTTTATTTCCTTACTGAACGCTCTTACATTTTTAATCGCATTTTTAGGTATCCTATTCATAAAAACTGACCTCTTGAAAGTAGAAAAAACGATTAGCTATCAAAAAGGACTCTCTGTAAAATCCTTTTGCCAGCATTTGCTCCAATCATCGAAATTGATATGGAATATGAATAAGGTGCTCTTGGTTTTGTTTATTATTTCTATTAGTCAAGCAGTGATAAATGTTACAGTTCCTGTTTCTACTCTGTTTTTGAGAAATCAACCCTTTTTGAATTTACAAACAGGTCAATCTCTTGCCTTGCTATCCACTTTTGAACTGTCAGCCCTGATTGTCGGAAGCCTTGTAAGTGGCTATCTGAAAAATATGATTTCTATAAAAACAGCTCTCTATGCCTCACTTGTCATCCAGTTGCTTCTTCTAGTAGGATTTGCCACAGTTCGTTTTGATTGGATTCTCATCTTTAGTACCTTGGATGCCTTTTTCGCGGGTATTCTCTCTCCTAGATTGCAAGAAGTCGTCTTTAAACAAATACCTGAGGAGTCAATGGGAGCAGTTCAATCTTCTATCGGTGCCATTACGGTTGTTTTACCTAGCTTATTTACAATAGCTTTGGTGACCATTGCTACTAGCTTTGGAACTCTGGCAGTTAGCTTTGTTTTATTGCTATTTCTTCTAGTTGCCTTTGCCATGCTCTTGAATATTCGTGAAAGTATCTAGCGGAGAATTTCTATAATATATGTTTGAGACTGGATTGCCAGTCTTTTTATGATAGCTACAATCAACAGACTTTTTTCTCTTTCCTGAATGTGTTATAATAGTCCATGCTGTGGCTGGAGCCTTTTCAGCCTATTTATACTCTTCGAAAATCTCTTCAAACCGCGTCAGCTTCGCCTTGCCGTACTCAAGTACAGCCTGCGGCTAGCTTCCTAGTTTTCTCTTTGATTTTCATTGAGTATTATTAAGACAATATGAGGAGAAAGATGAAAGAAAAAGGATTTTGGGAGGGGGCGCAGGCAGCTATGCCAACGGCCCTTGGTTATGTCAGTATCGGCCTGGCCTGCGGGATTATTGGTGCACCCTATGTGACACCTGTTGAGATGGGCTTGATGAGCCTCTTTGTTTATGCTGGGAGTGCCCAGTTTGCCATGTTGGCATTGATTGCGGTTCAAGCACCTGTAGCAGCTATTGCTATGACGGTCTTTTTGATCAATTTACGTCTCTTTTTGTTGAGTTTGCATGCGTCAACCTATTTCCGTCATACCAGTCTTTGGCACAATATCGGTATGTCTAGTATCTTGACGGATGAGACCTATAGCGTTTTGATGGGAGAATTAGCCCATATAGACAAGGTCAATCCGATGTGGATGCACGGAAACAATCTTAACAGCTATGTAGCTTGGTTTGTGGGAACAGTAGTCGGAACGGCTCTGGGTGGCCTGCTGCCAAATCCAGAAATCTTTGGTTTAGATTTTGCCCTAGTTGGGATGTTCATCGGCATTTTTGCTTCGCAATTCCAGATTATGCAAAGACGGATTCCTGTTCGCAATCTGTTTATTATCCTAGCAGTTGTTGCGGTGTCCTTCTTTTTACTCTTGACAGTGGTGTCTCAGTCACTAGCTGTTCTGTTTGCGACGCTACTTGGTTGTACAATGGGGGTGGTTTTAGATGGTCAGTAAGTATCTTTTATTAGCAGTTATTTTCTCTGGCTTGGTGACTTGGATTCCCCGTATGATTCCCTTCATCTTGGTCAAGTATAAGGGTTTGCCTGCAATCGTTGAGCGTTTTTTGAAGTTCTTGCCCGTTTCTATTATTTTTGCCTTGATTCTTTCAAGCGTAGTAACAGGCAAGGTTGGTAGTCTTCCTCAAATCAAATGGCTGGACTTCTTGGCAGTCTTTCCAACAGCTTGGGTAGCCTTTCGCTACCGCAATCTAGTCGGAACAGTTCTCTTTGGAGTGATCTTGATTGCCGTCCTACGTTTACTATTTTAAATGGGCTATAAAGAAAATCTATCACAGAGATAAATATCATATAATGGCATAATTACTTTTTTTCTGATAAGATAATAAGGTATTCTATTTTGGAGGAAATGACATGAAAAAAATCGTTAAATACTCATCTCTTGCTGCCCTAGGGCTTGTTGCTGCAGGTGTTTTAGCAGCTTGCTCAGGGGGTGCTAAGAAAGAAGGAGAAGCAGCTAGCAAGAAAGAAATTATCGTTGCAACTAATGCTACACCAAAACCATTCAACTATGAAGAAAATGGCGAATTGACTGGTTACGAAATTGAAGTGGTTCGCGCTATCTTTAAAGACTCTGACAAGTATGATGTCAAGTTTGAGAAGACAGAGTGGTCAGGAGTCTTTGCAGGACTTGATGCCGACCGTTACAATATGGCTGTTAGCAACATCAGCTACACTAAAGAACGTGCTGAAAAATACCTTTATGCAGCTCCAACTGCTAAAAACCCTAACGTTCTTGTAGTGAAAAAAGATGACCCTAGCATCAAATCGCTTGATGATATCGGTGGAAAATCAACAGAAGTTGTTCAAGGGACAACTTCTGCTAAACAGCTAGAAGACTACAACAAACAACATTCAGATAATCCAACTGTCCTAAAGTATACTAAAGCAGACTTCCAACAAATCATGGGACGCTTGAGCGATGGCCAGTTTGACTACAAGATTTTTGATAAAATCGGTGTTGAAACAGTCATCAAGGACCAAGGTTTGGACAACTTGAAAGTGATCGAACTTCCAAGCGACCAACAACCTTACGTTTACCCACTTCTTGCTCAGGGTCAAGATGAGTTGAAATCATTTGTGGACAAACGCATCAAAGAACTTTACAAAGACGGAACGCTTGAAAAATTGTCTAAACAATTCTTCGGAGACACTTATCTACCAGCAGAGGCTGATATTAAATAATTTCTTGAAATCATCCATTCTGAATAAGATGGGTGATTTCTCAGTTTTTAGGGATATAGTTTTAAACTATATATCTGATTATCTAATAACAATTTGTGCAATTGAAGAAAGTATGAGATACTAGTACGGTATTATTTTTAAGGAGAAAGAATCATGAAAATCAAAAAATGGCTTGGCCTAGCAGCCCTTGCTACAGTCGCAGGTTTGGCTCTTGCAGCTTGCGGAAACTCAGAAAAGAAAGCAGACAATGCAACAACTATCAAAATCGCAACTGTTAACCGTAGCGGTTCTGAAGAAGCTCGTTGGGATAAAGTTCAAGAATTGGTTAAAAAAGACGGAATTACCTTGGAATTTACAGAGTTCACAGACTACTCACAACCAAACAAGGCAACTGCTGACGGGGAAGTAGACTTGAACGCTTTCCAACACTATAACTTCTTGAACAACTGGAACAAAGAAAACGGAAAAGACCTTGTAGCGATTGCTGATACTTACATCTCTCCAATTCGCCTTTACTCAGGTTTGAATGGAAGTGACAACAAGTACACTAAAGTAGAAGACATCCCAGCAAACGGAGAAATCGCTGTACCGAATGACGCTACAAACGAAAGCCGTGCGCTTTACTTGCTTCAATCAGCTGGCTTGATTAAATTGGATGTTTCTGGAACTGCCCTTGCAACAGTTGCTAACATCAAAGAAAATCCAAAGAACTTGAAAATCACTGAATTGGATGCTAGCCAAACAGCTCGTTCATTGTCATCAGTTGACGCTGCCGTTGTAAACAATACCTTCGTTACAGAAGCAAAATTGGACTACAAGAAAGCTCTTTTCAAAGAACAAGCTGATGAAAACTCAAAACAATGGTATAACATCATCGTTGCGAAAAAAGATTGGGAAACATCACCTAAGGCTGATGCTATCAAGAAAGTGATCGCAGCTTACCACACAGATGACGTGAAAAAAGTTATCGAAGAAACATCAGACGGTTTGGATCAACCAGTTTGGTAATAAGAAACAGGGAGGTGGGAGAGAAAATTCCACCTCTTGCTTTTGTATAGAGCATGGATTGTAAAGAAGACTATTCGTTCATAGAAAGGTAGAGAGAATATGGTTTTTCCTAGTGAACAAGAACAGATTGAAAAATTTGAAAAGGATCATGTAGCCCAGCATTATTTTGAGGTTTTGCGTACCTTGATTTCTAAGAAGTCGGTCTTTGCCCAACAGGTGGGTCTCAAAGAAGTTGCCAACTATCTGGGTGAGATTTTCAAGCGTGTGGGGGCTGAAGTGGAGATTGATGAGACTTACACGGCGCCCTTTGTCATGGCGCATTTCAAGAGTTCGCGCCCAGATGCTAAGACCTTGATTTTCTATAACCACTATGACACTGTGCCAGCGGATGGGGATCAGGTCTGGACAGAGGATCCTTTTACTCTTTCGGTGCGCAATGGCTTCATGTATGGGCGTGGGGTTGACGATGATAAGGGTCATATCACAGCTCGTTTGAGTGCTTTGAGAAAATATATGCAGGACCATGATGATTTGCCTGTCAATATCAGTTTTATCATGGAGGGAGCGGAGGAATCGGCTTCGACAGACCTGGATAAGTATTTGGAAAAGCATGCGGATAAACTCCGTGGGGCGGATTTGTTGGTCTGGGAACAAGGAACCAAAAATGCCTTGGAACAGCTGGAAATTTCTGGTGGAAATAAAGGGATTGTGACCTTTGATGCCAAGGTAAAAAGTGCGGATGTCGATATCCATTCTAGTTATGGTGGGGTTGTGGAATCAGCTCCATGGTATCTCCTTCAAGCTCTACAGTCTCTTCGTGCCGCAGATGGCCGTATCTTGGTTGAAGGTTTGTACGAAGAAGTGCAAGAACCAAATGAACGTGAATTGGCCTTGGTGGATACTTACGCCCAACGAAATCCAGGGGAAATCAGCCAGATTTATGGTTTGGAATTGCCTCTCTTACAAGAGGATCGCGCAGCCTTTCTAAAACGTTTCTTTTTCGAGCCAGCCCTTAATATCGAAGGGATTCAGTCAGGTTATCAAGGTCAGGGTGTTAAGACTATTTTGCCTGCAGAAGCTAGTGCCAAGCTAGAGGTTCGTCTGGTTCCGGGCTTAGAACCGCATGATGTTCTGGAAAAAATTCGGAAACAGCTAGACAAAAATGGCTTTGATAAGGTAGAATTATACTATACCTTGGGAGAGATGAGCTATCGAAGCGATATGAGCGCACCAGCCATTCTCAATGTAATCGAGTTGGCCAAGAAATTCTATCCACAGGGCGTTTCAGTCTTGCCGACGACAGCGGGGACAGGACCTATGCATACGGTCTTTGATGCCCTAGAGGTGCCAATGGTTGCATTCGGTCTAGGAAATGCCAATAGCCGAGACCACGGTGGAGATGAGAACGTGCGAATCGCCGATTATTACACCCATATTGAATTAGTAGAGGAGCTGATTAGAAGCTATGAGTAGAGATATTATCAAGTTAGATCAGATCGATGTGACTTTTCATCAAAAGAAGAGAACTATCACAGCGGTCAAGGATGTGACCATTCACATCCAAGAAGGGGATATCTATGGAATCGTTGGATATTCTGGAGCAGGGAAATCAACCCTTGTACGGGTGATTAACCTCTTGCAAAAACCATCTGCAGGGAAAATTACCATTGACGACGATGTGATTTTTGATGGCAAAGTTACCTTGACGGCAGAACAGTTGCGTCGTAAACGTCAAGATATTGGAATGATTTTCCAGCATTTTAACCTCATGAGTCAGAAGACTGCAGAGGAGAATGTAGCCTTTGCACTCAAACACTCTGGACTTAGCAAGGAAGAAAAGAAGGCTAAAGTAGCTAAGTTGTTGGACTTGGTTGGCTTAGCAGACCGTGCTGAAAACTACCCTTCACAACTATCTGGAGGGCAAAAACAGCGTGTGGCCATTGCGCGTGCCTTGGCAAATGATCCAAAAATCTTGATTTCAGACGAGTCAACTTCTGCCCTTGACCCTAAGACAACCAAGCAGATTTTGGCCTTGTTGCAAGATTTGAACCAAAAATTAGGTTTGACTGTTGTCTTGATTACTCATGAAATGCAGATTGTCAAAGATATTGCCAACCGTGTGGCAGTTATGCAGGACGGGCATTTGATTGAAGAGGGCAGTGTCCTTGAAATCTTCTCAGACCCTAAACAACCTTTGACCCAAGACTTTATCTCAACAGCCACAGGTATTGACGAAGCCATGGTCAAAATCGAGAAGCAAGAAATCGTGGAACACTTGTCTGAAAACAGCCTTTTGGTGCAGCTCAAGTATGCAGGGGCTTCAACAGACGAGCCACTTTTGAATGAATTGTACAAGCGTTACCAAGTAACAGCTAATATCCTCTATGGAAATATCGAAATCCTCGACGGCACTCCTGTTGGAGAATTAGTTGTGGTCTTGTCAGGTGAAAAAGCAGCCTTGGCAAGCGCTCAAGAGGCCATCCGTCAGGCTGGTGTACAACTAAAAGTATTGAAGGGAGGACAGTAAGATGGCAGAATTGATTAAAGCATACTTACCAAACGTCTATAAGATGGGTTGGTCTGGTCAAGCTGGCTGGGGGACAGCTATCTACTTGACTCTTTATATGACGGTTCTTTCCTTTATCATCGGAGGTTTCTTAGGACTGGTTGCAGGGCTTTTCCTTGTCTTGACAGCTCCAGGTGGGGTCTTGGAAAATAAAGTTGTTTTCTGGATTTTGGATAAGATTACTTCCATTTTCCGTGCGGTACCATTTATCATTCTCTTGGCAGTCTTGTCACCCTTCTCTCATCTAATCGTAGGAACAAGCATTGGTCCAAATGCAGCTATCGTACCCCTATCTTTTGCAGTCTTTGCCTTCTTTGCCCGTCAGGTGCAGGTTGTCTTGGCTGAACTGGATGGCGGTGTCATTGAGGCAGCTCAAGCGAGCGGAGCGACTTTTTGGGACATCGTAGGTGTTTACCTATCAGAAGGTCTTCCAGATTTGATCCGTGTGACGACTGTGACCTTGATTTCCCTTGTTGGGGAAACAGCTATGGCCGGTGCGGTTGGAGCTGGAGGTATCGGTAACGTAGCCATCGCTTATGGATTTAACCGTTACAATCACGATGTGACTATCTTGGCAACTATCATTATCATTTTGATTATCTTTGCAATCCAATTCTTGGGAGACTTCTTGACTAAGAAATTGAGCCATAAATAAAGAGATTTGGGCAATCTGTACATCATTCATAGGAGTTGTCGTTATAGTCAAGACTTAAAATTCTCTATACTGGTTGCTATCAACCGTTACTTTTATGAGTAAGAGAGTTAAGAATTGTGGGGAGTCAATATGCAAAATCTGGGAGAAGTTTTTAAAGAATTGAGAAAGAGCCGGAATGTATCTCTACAGGAGGCGACGGGAGGAGAGTTTACTTATTCTATGCTGAGCAAATTTGAGCGTGGAGAAGCAGATTTATCATCTATGAAATTGATTACTGCCTTAGATAACATCCACTCTGATTTGAATGAATTTATGTACTTGGTACGTGGTTTTTCTCAGAAAAAGGTTTTGGCTTTTCAAGAAAATCTTTGGGATTTATATGATAGAGAAGGGATTGATTCTCTCCATTCCTTGTATGAAGAGACGACTCAAAAGTATAGATCAAGTGGTGAAACAAGCTATCTCTTACAAATGATTCGTATCAAAAGCCTTCTCGTGTTTTTTGATTCAAACATAAGGGCAACGGATGAAGAACTGACTTTTCTCTATGACTATTTTTTTACTATTGACATCTGGGGAAATTATGAATTGGAACTATTTTCAACGATTTCTACTTTGTTTCCTCTGCCCCTCTATTTTAAATATTCTAGGGAGATGTTACAAAAGACGGATTTATTAGGCTCTTTACCTAGTAACAAAGTTGGTATTGACACCATTTTGATTAATGGACTTTTTAAAGCGATAGAGGAAAAGGATAAATTAAAAGCAGACTATTTTGTTTTTCAGATTGAAAAACGAGAATTGCCAGAATCTCAAGCTTATCTTAAAATCATTTATATGATTGCTAAAGGGTATTATGATACTATTTTTAATGTAAAAAATAAGGGTCTTGAAAAAATCCAGAGAGGCATTACAATCTTACAAGATTTAGAGTATGTAGGTGGTGCAAGATACTATGAAAATTATTTTGCAAATCAGCTCTCAAATAAAGATTTGTAATATATTCTCGTTACATCTATTGATGCAAAATAAATAGGCTTGTAGATGGATTGATAATTAGCAGTTTCTAGGCGCTAGAGTTTCTATTTTCAGAAAAAATATATTACAAAAAAGTGGGGAGTCCCGCTTTTTTTGTTAGACTGGTTTCAATAGAATACTCTTTGAAATATGGAGAAAGGCCTGTTATGAAACTATTCTTAAGACATCATTTATTTAGAATACTGACCTTATCAAGGTTTTTAAGCTCAAGTGGAGCTTATATTTATAATCTGGTATTTATCGTTTATGCTGCGAGTCTACCCTTTAAAAATATAGCTGTATTTATGGCGAATATGATTACGATTTTACCTTTCCTATTTACTTTTTATGTTGGGATTAAGGCTGATCATACTCGAAATAAAGCAGGGACAATTATCTGGGTTGGTTGTGTGCAAAGCCTCCTATTTCTTTTGATTGCTAGTGTGATTCATGACCAGAACTTCGTAACGTTTGCTTTTATCTGTATGGTTAATATCTGTTCAGATATTTTATCAGATTATACAGCAGGCCTTCGTATGCCGATTATCCAGCATAATATTTCGGAAGATAAGCTCTATGAAGCTTATTCCTTTACTCAGTTTGTCTCCTATTTATCAAATCTAGGAGGTCAAGCCTTAGGAGTGTGGTTACTCACAACAAGCCACCAAAATTTTTCTTTTGTTGCAATTGTGAATGCTGGCTTCTTTTTACTATCTTCTCTTATTTTGTTCAAAAATAGAAGAGAATTGACGCATTTGTCTGTAAGTGTAGAGGATAAGTCGATTAGTTTACTTCAACAAGTTAAGGCAATCTATGAGGACATGGATAATATATTTAGACAGAGAGAAAGTAAATCTTTGTTTAAAATTATTCTTGTTATTTTAGTAATGAATACTTTGGGAGGAGCTGTTGGAGGTATTTATCACTTTTACTTATTAGATCATACTATCTATCATCTCAGTTATGCTCAAGCCCTATTTTTAATTGAATGTGTTAGCTTGGGAGGAGCTATTCTTGGTAGCCTAACTCCCCATGATTATTTTGGGAAATGGTCTTTTTCAAGTTTGCTATCGCTCAATGCAATTTTGTTTGTATTACTTGCTACTGCTAATATTTTAGATTTTTCTCCTCTAGTAGGTGTTGCTTGCTTAGCTTTTGTCATGTATTTGATGTCGAAATCAATGCCTAAATTAGATACTCTGTTATTGTCTAATTTGAGTGCGGATGTATTAGCTAGAAGTAATAATCTCTTGAGTATGATTTTTTCCCTAACATTACCCTTGGGGATGTCTGTATTTTCCTTCTTAGCTTTACAAGATATCAGACTTTGTTGGTGGGTGTTTTTGGTAGTGAGTGTGATAGGGTTGATTTTATCACTAGAAAAAAGAAGTTTTTCGGGTAAAAAATTTTAGCCTAGAAAGCTAAGGCTTACTAGAAGATCTTCCAGATTTGATTCGTGTGACGACTGTGACCTTGATTTCCCTTGTTGGTGAAACAGCTATGGCCGGTGCGGTTGGAGCTGGTGGTATCGGTAACGTGGCCATCGCTTATGGATTTAACCGTTACAATCACGATAAAACTATCTTGGCAACCATCATTATCATTTTGATTATCTTTAAATTCATACTCAATGAAAATCAAAGAGCAAAGTAGGAAACTAGCCGCAGGTTGC
>NZ_VMLI01000040.1:0-2347 GCF_013276625.1 Streptococcus sp. 9903
ATCGGGATTTGCTTTTAAGAGATGAATTTTTGGTGTGAATGCTTGACATTATTTTGATTGACCATGGCATAGGCCAGGGTTGTGTCAATCTTGCTATGACCTAGCAGTTTTTGGACTTGCTCGATAGGCATACCTTTATCAATTGCCTTAGTCGCTAAAGTTCTTCTGAACTTATGTGGGTGAACCTTTTGTATACCGAGTTTGTCTCCTAACTTTCTTAAGCGAATCTCTACACCAGCAATTCCAAGCCTCTGGACTTTTCCAACTAACGTTACAAAAAGAGCAGGGTGACTATCTTTTCTGTCGTTAAGATAGTTTCTTAAATGAATTTTCGTACGAGCGTCAAAATATACTGGTCTCTCCTTCTTTCCTTTACCAAAGACAACACACTCTCTGTTTTCAAAATCAATATCTGAACGATTCAACTGTACAAGCTCCCCTACACGCATACCTGTCGATGCTAGTAGGTCTATTATTGCCAAATCTCTCAAATTTTCACAGTTATCGCGCATAATTTCCAAATGTTCATCAGTATAAGTTTCCTTCACATTTTGCTCAGTCTTAATTTTCTTTATCCGTCGAATGGGATTTTTAATGATATATTCCTCTTGCTCAAGCCAAGCAAAAAAAGAAGACAATATACGCCTAATATTGTCTAAATTCGCCTTACTACAATCCTTTTCAGACTGGTAATTTGCTAAATAACTCCTTAAATCATCTGTTGTGAGTTGTGTCACAGACTCCTTAATACCATTAAACAAGTTTTCAATCGTCCTCTGGTAATAACGAATTGTTTTTGAGCTACAGCCCTCTACCTGCTTGGCGGTAATAAATAGTTGCAACAGGTTATTATTCGAATACTTCTGCTGCTTTTTTCCGTCTACTAGATGATGTTCTAAACTCTCTCTCAACGCTAGTAATTGTTCATTATTTAAAAGAGGTAACATTTCTTGCATGATAATTGTAACTTTTGATTCCATAATTTCTCACTTTCTTATTCATCAATAAAAAGAGACAATATCAGTTTCTGCATTACAGAATTCTAATATTGTCTGTTCATTTATTTTCTTGTGCTCATTCAAATCCAGCATACTAGGTTACTTTTTGACCTTTTCTCTAACAGAATGTTCAGAAACCCATTTGGAGTAGCTTGTCATTTTTTCATCAGTTAAAGCTTCTACTGCGATGGTTACACACATTTTTACTGCTTCTTCTACCGTTACAGAAAAACGATAGCCGTTTAATTGTAAAAATTTGACCAAAACGAAGAAAGCAGTTCTTTTATTAGCATTAGCAAAAACATGCTTCTTTATCAATTGGACAAATAGTATCGTTGCTTTATCAAAAATTGTTGGATAAAGAGGCTTCCCAAAGACAAATTGTTCTGGTAAGTTCACAATCATATTTAAGGCAGAAGGACTAACTGTTTGAATTTTCTCATTTGGAGAATACCGTTGAATTGCTAAAGCATTTATTTTTTCAATTTGCTTTTCTGTCAGATAGATTGTCATTTTTCCACCAAAGCTTTGAAAACATCGTCGTATTCGTCAAATATTTTATCTAAATTTAAGTCAAAGGCATCATCAGATACATAAGAAACCTGCTGCCCCAATTCTTCAGGAGTAAAGATAATCTCACCACTTGGTAACAATTTCGCTTCGTATTTAACACCACTTGGAATATTAAATTCACTTGGAATCGTAATGGTGATTGAATTTCCTTGTTTTCTTGTTTTTACTACCATCTGATTTCCTCCTTTATTGTATTATAACAAATCATTACGGTAATTACAATGGCAGAATATCAGCCAAAATACTCCTGCATCAGAGATTTCTTCAAAGTTTCAAGTTCTTCCAGAGATTTTTGGATTGCCAATTGTGATTTGTCGACCTGGGCTACAAAGTCTGCGAACTCATTTTGGAGGGAAAGAGGGGGGAGAATATATTTCTGATTTTCTAATGGTTTTTGAGTTATCTTTGGTTGACCTGAGAAATCAGCAAATTTACTAAAATCAATTACTTTCATTAATTCTAATAAAAATACAAGATTAAAATCGGAATTCTTAAATTCTTTTATATATATAGCATTATCACTTATCCATACCTTACCGTAGGTAGTTCTTACATTACCACAATATGCACCTACACGACCAATGATGATAGTAGGATTATCAATTAAATATTTTCGACTTTTCCAAGCAATGCCATTTCCACCATAGGCAGGATAACCTTCAAAAACTCTATCATGTTTATCAAGAAATTTTCCACTTGAAAATTTAAAACACTGTTGTCCCGTTTTTACTGCAAATTTCTTGTTATTATTTAAAGGATCCCCAAACATCTCGTTA
>NZ_VMLI01000041.1:0-556 GCF_013276625.1 Streptococcus sp. 9903
TCTCGTTAAATCGGGATTTTACAAGTAGATTAAGCTCTTCAAGTTGTTCTTGTCTCCTTAAAATCAGCTTGCTTAACAAATCCAGCTCACTTGCAATTTTTTGTTGCTCTCCCAAATTTGTATATGGAACCATAATATTATCAAAATATTTTTTAGTTAAATGTTTCATTGTGGAACCATGAGTATGTTTTACAGCATCTTGTAAACCTTTTTCAACAACATATTTAAAATACGATTTATCTATATCTATCTTATCAAAAACCACTTTAAAAATGTGCTGATTTAACACTGCGGATCTTCCACACCACTGAAAAATCCCTAATGTACCCGACCACGAAATAAGGATATCACCAGCTTCAACAATGTATTTTTTATCAATCGTACCCGAATAATAATTTATCCCTTTTGAAGTTTTAGTCAGATTCTGTATTCTGATAATCTCTTTCCCTTCAGATGACCAATCTTGAGGTTTAAAAGCATAGCCATTGATAAAAGTAGCCACTTGCCCTAATTTCACTTTCTTCATGCAACCACCTCCTCGGAATATCGGGATTTG